>CALMMH010000831.1 GCA_937868145.1 uncultured Phycisphaerales bacterium | reverse complement strand
AGATAGCCGTCCAGATCGGCCGGACTGGCGTAAATCCGGATCCCCTTGGCTTTGTCCTCGCAAAGCTTGTCGAGAATCCGGCGGTCCATCTCGGTCATCGTGCGGTAGTTGCGTCCCATCGAGCCGCCGAAGGCCCCGGCGCCGCCGCCCGTCCGGCCGCCGCGGGCGTACATCGATCGCGTGGGCGACTTCTCCAAGGCCATGTCGATCTCCGCATCCGTCGGCGGATCCCCGGCCTCCAGCCGCTGGATCATCGCCTCGACTCCGCTCAGGTAGCCTCGCCGAACCGCCTCGAACAACAGAGGCGACGTCTCGTTCGTTTCCGGGAAGATCTCGTACGACAGCAGCTCCCGCATGGTCGACTGCCGCATGAGATTCTCGATGTCGTTGGCGTCCTGCGCATAGGCGTTGACGTACGTCTCCATCGCCTCGGCCTGTCCGGCCTCTTTCACCTCTCGGATCAGCTTGTCGATCTCGGCGGCCGGCTTGAGGCTCTGCTCGGCGATGGTCTTCTGGAGCCGGGCGCTGAGCAATTTGGTCGGAATGAAGAACAGCGCCGCCGCGATGGTGATGAAAATCGGCACCATCAACGCCATGTTGTTCTTCAGGAAGCTGAGCTTCTTGAGGAGTTCCTTGATCTTGTTCAGATCGATCTGCGGTGCTTTTATCTGCGCCATATCTGTCTACCTATCCGCTGGTTTTTTGAACATTGTCGCCCGGGAGGTTCTCATCGTTTCGACGTGCCGACCCCTTCCGGCGTCTGCGGAGCGTGGTTCCATTTGATCTTGAACTGCAACTTGAACCAGTAATCGCGAGTCTGTTTCACCGGCCGGCCCAGAGGGTCGACTCTGGGCTTGCCGAACGCGTCGAGATCGGGCTCGGCGCTGATGGTCTCCTTGGTCACCGGGTCGATCAGGCTCCAGGTCCCGTCCTGGTTTCCCTCCATCGTCATCCCGCCGTACGGATTGTTCTTGGCCGCTTCCAGGGCCGCGGCGCTGGGCGTGAATTTCCAGGAACCGACGCCCATGGGCAGGCTCTCGGCGTCGACGTCCACCGGGCCCGTTTCGAGCTTGAAATCCTGCGCGTATTTCTTCAGGGCCGACAGGTCGAACGGCACGTCGTTGGGGTCCTTCTTCCCCATGAACTCCGCCAGATTCAAAAGCCGGGTGACGAGACCCCACTGGGTCTGGTCGTCCTTCTTCACATTCGGCGGATCCAGCAGATCGCCGATCCTCCGATAGGGACTGTAGCCTTCCATCACGACCACGAACCCGGGGATCTTCTCCGTCGAGCCCCCCTCCATTCCCAGGAGCTTCTTGTAATCCTTGCCATAGGCCTGCTCGTACTGCTTCATCATCTCGTCGCTGTAGCCCGGGCCGCCGGCGCCGTCCAATTGCTCCTGCATCAGGGCGTCCTTGCGCATCGTGGCGCTCTGACGGAACTCGGCCGCAGCCAGGTCGTCGGCGTAGTACATCGACAGCGTGGTCAGGAACAACTGCTTCCGCTCGGGACGCGGGATCTGCGTGACCTGGGCGATGTCCCCCTGGTCGAACGCGTGGTAGAGCGCAGCGTCTTTGGGGTTGTTCTTGGCGTTCGGCAGCGCCGAGAGAATCAACTCGTACAACTGCGGCACGATCTCGCGATGCTTGAAGTACTCGAACTGCTTCTTCATGCGTTCGTCGAACAGGCCGGTCTGATCGGCGATGTTGCCGGTTTTGACGGTGATGTCTTCGGCCTTCTTGACGATGCGGTTGGTCTTGACGCGGGTGTCCTCGCTGCGGGCGTAGCTGACCCGGTCCAGGCCCACCCGGCCCAGGCACATCAGGGACACGGTCAGCAGTATCAGGGCCGCGCCGATGAAGTAGCGGGTCTTGCCGGCCCAGGCCATCGAGCGGGCCACGGTGGTGGGCAGCAGGTTGCTCTCGATGCGGGCCAGGCCCACGCCCTGGAGGGCCAGGCCGTAGACGACGCCGAAATCGGCGACGGATTCGTGGAATTTGGCCGCCGAGACCGCCGGAGACACGGCCAGCCGCTTGAAGGCGTCGGGCTTTTCCACCGGGATCTGGAGGGTCTGTTGGAGGTATTTCAGCAGGCCGCGGAGCTTGGTGCCGCCGCCGAGGGCGACCACGCGGGTCAGTTTGACGTCCGGGTTGGCGCTGGTGTAAAAGCCGATGGAACGCTGGACTTCCGACGCCCAGTCGGTGAACACCGGCCGCATCGCCTGGAAGATCTGGCGGGCGTACTTGCTCACCGGCGCGGTGCGCTTGAGCTTCTCGGCCTTCTCGAAACTGAGCTTGAACGTCTCGGCGATCGCGCTGGTGAAGGCGTTGCCGCCCATCATGATGCATCGCTGCCAGACGCCGGAAGCCGTGCAGACGACCAGGTCCGTGCTGTCGGCGCCGACGTTGATGACCACCGTCGCCCGCTTGTCGGAGCTCACCAGGTCCGGCCGGTCGAACAGCAGATAGTTGTACAGCGCCATCGACGCCATCTGCACGTAGCTGACCGACAGTTCCTCCCGCTCCAGCGGCTCCATCGCCGCGTTCACCACCTCGTTCTTGATCGCGAACAACCCGACCTTCTTTTCTGGACTATCCGGATCGCTCATGAGCTGATAATCCCATTGGACTTCGCTCATGTCGAAGGGGATCTGCTGGGCGGCTTCGAACTTCACGATCTCCGGGAGACGCTTGACCTCGACCGGGGGGAGCGTGACGAAGCGGGCGAAGCTGTTCTGGCTGGGCACCGAGATGATGATCGGATCGTACCCCACATCGTTGCGTTGAACGAACTGCCGCAGGCTGACCGCGGCAAGCTCCTCCCTCTCGGCGGCGCCGATGCCGCTGCTGGATAGGATCTTGCCGTGCGGAACGTGATCGAAGCCGATCACCTGGACCACATCCCCCACCGCCGCCAGATGCAGCGCCTTGAGGGAATTATTCCCCAGGTCGATCGCCCAAATCGCATCCGATGCTGACGCCATGACAAACCTCCCGCCACTGGCTACGCGTATATAATGCCTTGGTCTTGTTGAAAGCCTTAAAACCAGCTAAGATACCAATTATATCACATGATGACCAGCTTTTCCATCTTAACACTGGGCTGTAAAGTCAACCAATACGAAAGCCAGCAGATTCGCCAGCTTCTCGAAGCCGCCGGACTCCGCCAGGTTGACCTCGCGGATTTACCGCAACTCATTGTCATCAATACCTGTACGGTCACTCACACCGCGTCCGCCAAGAGTCGCCACCTGCTCCACCAGGCGCAGAAACAAAATCCGCAAGCCGTCGTCATCTGCGGCTGCCTGCCCACGGTTCAGACAGACGAACTCACCGCCACAGGGGAAAACGTCCATGTTGTCAAGGACCGATGCGAACTCGCGGCCACCCTGCGCCGCCTGGTCCGCAGCGAATCAACCACCCCAGATTCGAACTGCCCAGTACATCCTGACACAGTCCTCATTAGACCAGAAAACGATGCCAAAGTCAAGTCCAAAAACGACTTACCGACGTCCCAGGACCTGCCGGCCCTGACATCGTTCCAAGGCCAAACCCGCGCGTTCCTCAAGGTCCAGGATGGTTGCGATACCGGTTGCTCATACTGTATAATACCGACGGCCCGGCCCTTTGTGCGATTCAAGAAACTCGACGAAATCCTCGCCGAGGCCAGGTCCCTCGTGACCGCCGGACACAAGGAAATCGTCCTAACCGGCGTCCACATCGGGGCTTACGGACAAAATACGACCCGCCGGCGGCAGTGGCCCTCGCCGGAAAATCCCCACTTAGCCGACCTCCTGGACCGCGTGGCCCAGGTCCCGGGCCTTTCCCGCATCCGCCTGAGCTCCCTGCACCCGGAGGACGTCACGCCCCGGCTGATGGACGTCTTCGCGGACAATCCTAACCTATTGCCTCATCTGCACTTATCGCTCCAGTCCGGCTCGGACACGGTCCTTCGT
>CALMMH010000830.1 GCA_937868145.1 uncultured Phycisphaerales bacterium | reverse complement strand
GCGGTTCCGCTATTTCGCCGGCCGGGACCAGATGGATATTGAGCGTTTGGGCGTTGCGATGATCGAGCAATTGATCCAAGCGGGTTTGGTCAAGACCTTCGCCGACATCTATCGGCTCCGCAAGGAAGACCTGTTGTCCCTCGAACGGATGGGCGAGAAGAGCGCCCAGAATGTTCTCGACGCGATCGAAAAAAGCAAGACTCAACCGCTGTGGCGGCTCCTTGCGGCTCTGGGCATTCGTCACGTCGGCGGACAATCCGCGGTGATCCTGGCCGACCATTTCGGCTCGCTCGACGCGGTGATGAACGCGACACAGGAGGAACTGGAGACGATCGACCAGGTCGGGCCCGTGATGGCGGAGAGCGTTTATCAGTACTTCCGCGCGCCTCGGCATCGGATTGTGATCGACGATTTGCTGGCCGCCGGGGTGCGTCCGCAGTCGCCGGAACCCAGGAAACAGACCGGTAATCTCCAGGGCAAGACCGTTGTCGTCACGGGGACACTGAAGGACTTCTCCCGCCAGCAGGCCGAGCAGGCCATCCGCGAAGCCGGAGGAAAGGTCTCAAGCAGCGTGAGCAAGAAGACCGACTTTGTAGTAGCGGGCGAGGACCCCGGGAGCAAGCTGGAGAAGGCCCGCGACCTGGGAGTCGAGGTGCTCGACGAAGAGCGGTTCAAGAAGTTGCTGGCAGGAAAGGACGTGTGACGTGAACGCACAGGACGAGAAATTCATGCGGTCGGCTCTGAAGCTGGCGGAGAAGGGGCTCGGGGCGGTGGAGCCGAACCCCGCGGTGGGGTGCCTCATCGTCAAGGGGGGGCAGGTGATCGGCAAGGGCTATCACAAGAAGTTCGGCGGGCCGCATGCGGAAATCAACGCCCTCGCGGATTGCGCCACGCTCGGCATCAAGCCGGAAGGCGCGACGATGTATGTCACGCTCGAACCGTGCTGTCACGTGGGCAAGACCGGGCCCTGCACGGAGGCGATCGTTCAGGCTCGGGTCGCCCGGGTCATTGTCGCGGTGGGGGACCCCTCCGGCCACGCCGGCGGCAAGGGATTGGACCAATTGCGCCGGGCGGGGATCAAGGTCGAAGTGGGGCTGTGCGAGGAAGAGGCCCGACTACTCAACGCTCCTTTCTTCAAGTACGCCGCGACGGGCAAGTGCTGGGTCGTGCTCAAGTGGGCCCAGAGCATCGACGGCAAACTCGCCTATGTGGATCCGTCGACGGAGAGGCGATGGATCAGCAACGAACAGAGCCGGGCCGACGCCCACCGACTGCGCCGCCGCGTGGGGGCGGTGCTTGTCGGGATCAACACGGTCCTGGCGGACGATCCGATGCTGACGCCCCGGCCGAGCAAAGGAAAAAAGCCGATCCGCGTTATCCTGGATAGTTCGCTGCGGATTCCTTTGAAGTCGCATCTCCTGCGGACCACCAAGACCAGCCCCGTTCTGATCTGCACGCGAAAAGCGGCCGTCGAGGCCAACGCCAAGCACGCCGAACGGATTCGCAACCGAGGGGCGGAACTGCTCGTCTGCGAAGACTCCGGCGAGACCACGGATCTGCATTTTCTGCTCGACCACCTCAGTGGACGGGGGATTCAGCAAGTGCTCGTCGAGGGCGGCCCGCGGGTGCTGGCGTCGTTTCTTCGCGAAGGGCTGGCCGACGAGGTCTGCGTCTACATCGCGCCCAAGATCCTCGGCGCCGACGGGACCGCATTCATCGGCGAGCCGATGACGGATCTGATGCAGGGCATCGGACTGGACCATGTCCAGATCAAGACGTTCGGCGACGACATGTGCATGAGGGGACTGCTGGCGGACCCGAGCCTCCAGCCGTCGCCGGTGGAATCGCCGATGAATGCCGGTTCGTGAAGGTTCGTTCGTTATCGGGCCGCCAATTCAATTCGCCGCGACTCGTTCAAAAGCGGACAAGGATTTGAACAATTTCCGCTCGGTCGGACGCGAATCCATTTGACTGAGCGGCGAGTCTGTCGTATGATATAAGTGTTGCGGGTGCAGACGGAGATCAGTGGGTCTCGAAAGCACTACCCGCGGTATCGTGCGTATCTGGCACACCGCAACAAGGAGACCGGCCTACAACACGTTATCATGTCGTCGCCTGGGTCTCCTTTTTTTATGCGCACATTTTCCTCGCATCCGATTCTTCTCGGCTGGTGGTGTCGTCATTTCTGGCGTGCAGACGCCGCTTGCGTTCGGACCCCCCATGTGGTTTGATGGTCTGGCGGCGTACGCGGTGCGTACTGCCTCGTCTGTTTCTCTCGATGTGCAAGGAGATCGTGTCATGGCGAGAAAATGGGTGTTGCGAAGTTGTGTGGGATTGATTGGTCTGGGGCTGGCGGCCGCTGCGAACGCACAGGACATGGATCGCGGGTGGATCAGCCTGTTTGACGGCACCCTGAATGGCTGGAAGACGACGGAAGAGAATTCCGGCACCTTCTCGATCCAGGACGGGGCCATCATGGCCAAGGGACCTCGGAGCCACCTGTTCTACGTCGGGCCGGTGGAAAAGGGCGATTTCCGCGATTTCGAGCTGAAGGTCGACGTGAAGACCGAGCCCGGTTCGAACGGCGGCGTCTATTTTCACACGGCTTGGCAACCCAGGAATTGGCCCGACAAAGGGTTTGAGGTTCAGGTCAACAACAGCTACCGCTCCGATCCGCGAAAGACCGCCAGCCTCTACAAGATGAAGGACATCGAGCAGGAATTTGCGAAGGACGGCGAATGGTTCACGATGCACGTCACCGTCTGGGGCAAGCACGTGAACGTGAGCGTCGACGGCAAAGACGTCCTGGAGTGGACCGAGCCGAGCCCGGCGAATCCGCCTTCGGACATGAAGGGCCGCATGCTGGATCACGGCACGTTCGCTTTGCAGGGGCACGATCCCCGCAGCACGGTTTACTACCGGAACATCCGCGTCAAGCCGCTGCCCATCCTGACCGATTATCACGTCCATTTGAAGGGTGGGTTGACGCTCGAAGAGGCGATCCAGATGGCCGATCAGCGGCGGATGAAGTTCGGCATCGCCGAGAACTGCGGCGTCGGCTTCCCGACCACCAACGATGCGGCTCTGGAGCCGTTCCTGGCCAAGCTCGAAGGCAAGCCGGTGCACAAGGCGATGCAGGCCGAGGGCCGCGAATGGGTGACGATGTTCTCGCCCGAGACGATCGCCAAGTTCGACTACGTCTTCACCGACTCGATGACGTGGACGAACGACAATGGCAAACGGATGCGTCTGTGGATTCCCAACGAGGTCGAGATCGGCGACAAGCAGGCGTTCATGGACATGCTGGTCGAGAGGGCCGTCGGAATTCTGAGCCGGGAGCCGATCGACATCTATGTGAATCCGACGTTCCTGCCCGATGCGATCGCGAAGGAGTACGACGCGCTCTGGACCGACGAGCGGATGGACCGCGTGATTCAGGCCGCGGTGAAAAATGGGGTCGCCATCGAGATCAACGCGAGGTATCGGCTGCCCAGCGAGAAGTTCATCCGCAAGGCTGCTCAAGCGGGGGCCACGTTCTCGTTCGGAACCAACAACGGCGACAGGGATCTCGGCGACTTGGCTTACAGCCGCCTGATGGCC
>CALMMH010000829.1 GCA_937868145.1 uncultured Phycisphaerales bacterium | reverse complement strand
TCTGGAACTCCAACCAGGCGATCGAGAGCTTCCTGGGCTTCGGCGCCAAGAGCGTCGCGGTGGAGACTTCCGTCGACGGCCAGACCTGGGCCGCGGTGGAAGGCGTCACGGAATTCCCCAAGGCGTCCGGAGCGGCGACCTACACCGCCGGCACGACGGTCGAGTTCGGCAATGCAATGGCCAAGTTCGTCAAGATCACGATCAACAACAACTGGGGCGGCATGGCCCAGCAAACCGGCTTGAGCGAAGTGCGATTCCTCTATGCCCCGGTGCAGGCATTCCAGCCTGAGCCGGTCGACGCCGCCACCGGCGTGAGCGTCGTGACGGATCTGGCCTGGCGGCCCGGCCGCGGGGCGACCTCCCACACCGTGTACATCGGCGCCGACAGCGAAGCCGTCGCCAACGGGACGGTCTCTGGCGCTGCGGCGGCCGGTCACGGCTATACCCCCACGGGTCTGCTGTACGACACCGAGTACTTCTGGAAGGTGGACGAGGTCGGCGCCGACGGCACGCAGGCCGGCGACGTTTGGACGTTCACGACCGAGGAATTCGGCGTTGTCGACGATTTCGAGAGCTACAACGACGACGACAACCGCATCTATCAGTCCTGGGTCGACGGCCTGACGGATGAGGCCAGCGGCTCGCAGGTCGGGTATGATGCCTCGCCGTTCGCCGAGAAGACGAACATCCACGGCGGCAAGCAGGCCATGCCCCTGATCTACGCCAACACGTCCTTCACCTTCTCGGAGGCCACGCGGACTTTCTCGCCGGCTCAGGACTGGACCGCTCGCGGCATCAAGTGCCTGGCGATCTACTTCCGAGGCGCTGCCGACAACGGCGGCCAGTTGTACGTCAAGATCAACAGCAAGAAGATCGCCTACGACGGACCGGCCGTCAACATTGCTCGGCCGTCCTGGCAGTTGTGGAGCATCGATCTGGCGACCGCCGGCAGCATCAGCAGCGTGAAATCGCTGGTGATCGGCATCGAGGGCTCCGGGGCCGCCGGCACGCTGTATGTCGACGACATCCGGCTCTATACGGAGGTGCTCGAGGATACCAACCCTGACATCACCGGAGCCGGCGACAGCGTCCTGGGCGTTCCGAACGACAACGACTGGCCGACGACCGAGTCTCCCGACCTGGCGATCGACGACAACGTCAGCACGAAGTTCCTGCACCGCAAGGGCGGCGCCATGGCCACCGGCATCCAGGTGGAGCCTTTGGTCGGCGCGACGATCGTCACGGGGTTGACGTTTGCCTCGGCCAACGACACGCCCACCCGGGATCCGATCAAGTTCACCCTGTCGGGTTCGAACACGAGCATCGAGGGTCCGTACACCGTGATCGCCAGCGGCGACATCGTCGATTTTGCCGGCGCGACCGAGTGGCCGCGTCTGACCAAGACCACGACGCCGATCACCTTCGCGAACGCGACCGCGTACAAGTTCTATCAACTCGTGTTCCCGGATCTCCGCGGCGCAACGGAGACCCTCATGCAGATCGCCGAAGTGGAGTTCCTCGGCACGGTCGCTCCGTAAGCGGGCGTCTGAGGTCTCGCATGGTTTGAGCATCCACGTGGGGCCTGTGTCGTCTGACGCAGGCCCCCTTGTTCTTGCTCAAAGGACAAGGAAGGCCGCGTTCTTAGCCGGGGATTTGGGGCTGGGAGCGATGGACGACATCGAGGTGTTCGGCCGCGTGTCGTCCCAAGAGGAGATTCTGCGGGTCACGGGCGATACAGGGGCGTGACGTCCTGGAAGTAGCCCTTGCCCCCGCGGATCGGACGCAGTATAATCGGCATTAGGTAGGACGGGCTGCCGGCCGCCGACGTCGCGACTCAAGGGGTGACGCGTCGGCGACGGTGAACGAGACAACGGGTCCATTCAGGAACCTGGCATGTGTGGTTGTCAGGGCACAGGATGGTTGCGGGGCGATGGGTGCACTTCACGATGCATAGCGCAATCCCTCTACCCATGCAGACAAGGTTCCATTCTGTCGGAAAGGAGGTGCGGCGGGAAATCCCATGATGTGAACCTGTGAGAGGGAATTTGTGCCAACGAGTAGGGCGAGACCCTGCCGGCAATGAATAGAGTGGCTGGCGGGGCGTCTGGCGAAGGGATCGGCTCCCGGGCGAGGCCTTTCCCGTTCGGGGACCAACGTACCCTGGTGTGTGGCCGGGGCGAAGTTCTTTCATCCGTTTTCGGTCCGAAGGTATAGGAGGAAATGAAGATGAAGAAGACAGTATTGGCTCTGTTAGGCATGACATTGGCTTTGGGCGCGACGGCGGCCGCGTCCGACATCGCGTTCTACGCCGGGACGCCGAATTTTGACGGCTGGTACAGCGTTGCTGAGGTGCAGAAAAACGTCGAGACGATCATCTCGAAGGCCGGGTATCTCTTCAAAGACGTTCAGAAGTTCGACGACACCCAGCTCGCGGACCTCGCCGACTGGGTGAAAGCCAACACGAGCGACGGTGAGATGGACATTCTCTGGCTGAACGGGTGCGTGCCGAGCAGCCTCTATGCGGTCGGGAACGCGCAGGCCGAGGGGTCGGTCATCGAGTTGTTCCTGGACGCCGGGAACATGATCATCAACGTCGGCGACTGGTTCGGCTATGTCACGTATGAAACCGGCGCGAGGAACGCGACTGAGAACGGCGGCACGGGCGCCGCGAACATCCTCGACCTTGCTTCGGGGATCATCGTGTCCGCCGACAACACCACGTTGACCGTGACGGCGGAGGGGCAGCAGTATATCCCCAGCCTCGGCGCCTCGGTCGTGACCTACAGGCCCATTGCCACCAGCGTTGTCGTGGCTCCCTGGGAGGTCGCCGCGGTCTTCGCACAGAATGCCGCCGGCACCCAGGCCGATCCCATCGTGATCCACAATACGGTGACCAACGGCTATGTCGCATTCGTCAACCAGTCTGCCGGCAGCGCCCCTCCGGGCTGGCTCGCCGACAGAGGTTTGAGCTGCGCCGAGTTCATCATCAACTGGGTGGCCGTCAAGGTGGGCTTGGGTGATCTGTCGCTTGCGGGCAACCCTGTTCCTGATGATGGCGAGGTCGATGTCCATCAGGACGCCGCCTTGAGCTGGACGGCGGGCCAGTACGCCGCGACGCACAACGTGTATTTCGGCACGAGCTTCGAGGACGTCAACGAGGCCACTGCGGCCGATCCTCGCGACGTTCTGGTCAGCGAAGGCCAGGCCGACGCCTCCTTCGATCCGGAAGGCCTGCTCGAATTCGGCCAGACCTACTACTGGCGAATCGACGAGGTCAACGGATCTCCCGACAGCACCGTCTACAGGGGCGAGACCTGGAATTTCACGGTCGAGACGTACTCCTATCCGCTGGCGGCTGCGGCCATCACCGCCACGGCGTCCAACTTCCAGGCCAACATGGGACCCGAGAACACGATCAACGGATCCGGCCTCAACGATGAAGACCAGCACAGCACGAACCTGCCGGACATGTGGATGACCACCGGCGGTCTGCCGGCCTGGGTCCAATACGAGTTCGACAAGGTCTACAAGCTGGACAAGATGCTGGTCTGGAACTCCAACCAGGCGATCGAGAGCTTCCTGGGCTTCGGCGCCAAGAGC
>CALMMH010000828.1 GCA_937868145.1 uncultured Phycisphaerales bacterium | reverse complement strand
CGTTAGATCCGGAGTCGGCGTGAGGAGAAGCTCATAGGTCCACACCGGGCTCGGCGGTCCCGCCACGAGATTGAAGGTCACGGTTTCCGAGATCCCCACGAGCACGTTGCCATAATCCCAGCTTGTAGGCGATACCTGGAGATCCTGGGCATGGACGGGGGTGACGCCATACAAGAGAACACCCGCGACGGCACAAAACCCCAGACCACAAATCCTGCTCGCGACGCTGCTCATCTTCTCCACCTCCAAGTCAATCTGTTCACGACAATGTCTTCGGCGGACAGATATGCACACCCTTCCGTATGGCTATAATTCTACCAATTATTGGGCCCTTTGTCCATCCACAGGGCCAAGTATTCTCGGGGCCTACTCCACCTGCGGAATTGGATGCTATGAACACAGGACCTACCAGGAGTGGTCGTCCTCGTCTTCGGAGTAGGGCTGTGTGGAGCGGGAGGCGGTCGCGGCGGCGGCTTCGGGAGAGCCTTCCACCGGGACGCCGAGGTAGGTGAGGGTCTTTTCGAGGATCGCGGCGGCCACGGGAGCCGCGACGGTGCCGCCGGTGTAGCCCTTCTTGAGGGCCACGTTGGGCTTACGGATCGAAATCAGCACGACAACCCGAGGATTCGAGGCCGGCGCTCCGGCGATGAACGATGAGACGTAGGCCTTGTCCAGGTAGACGCCGTCCTTGGCGATCTGCGCGGTGCCCGTCTTGCCGAAGACGGTCCATTTGTCGAGTTTGGCCCTGGCGCCGGTGCCCTTCGGGGCGTTCACCACGGCCGTCATGGCGTCCTGGACCATCCACTTGGCCACGTCCGGCTTGATCACGTAGCCGACGCGAAGCGTCGAGGGCCTCATGTCCACGACCATCCCGTCGGACCTGACCAGCGACCGGACCATGTAGGGGTGGACGAGGTGGCCGCCGTTGGCGAGCATGCAGAAGGCTCGCAGCATTTGCAGGCCGGTGACCGAGATCTCCTGGCCGAACGGAATGCGGGTGATGCTGTAGCCGGTCCACTCGCTGGGAGGCCGGAGAAGCCCCTCGGCCTCGCCCGGCAGCTCGACGCCCACCTTGCGTCCGAAGCCGAACAGGGTCATTCCCTCGTACAGCCGGGTGGCGCCGAGTCGCTGGCCGATCTTGGCCATGCCGATGTTGCTGGAGTTCATGAGGATCTCGCGGACGGTCAGATCGCCGAAGCCCCGGCGGTACTCGCCGATGTGCCCGAATCCCTTGCCGTGATAATTCCCGTTCTCGCAGAAGATGGTCTCGTACCGATTCACGACCTTCGTGTCCAACGCAATGGCCGCGACGACCGGCTTGATGATGCTGCCCGGCTCGTACTGGTCCGTCAGCAACCGATTGGTGAAGACCTCGGGATGTTTCTGGGCCGTCTTGGCCGTCGCGGTCGGGTCGAAGTCCGGCAGCGTCACCATGGCCAGGATCTCGCCGGTGTGCGGGTCGGCCACCATCGCCACCCCCGACTCCGCCTCGAATTCCTTGACCCGGGCCTGGAGCGCCTCGTGGGCGAACTGCTGGATCGTGGCGTCCAACGTCAGGATCATGCCGGCCCCGTGGATGGGCGTCTCGTTGTCGTCCTGCTCGTCCGCCAGGCAGAACCCCAGCGGCCGACGGTGAACGTCGACGAGGAACGTGTGCTTGGCCCCCCTGCCGCGCAGGTCGCGGTCGAAGGCGTATTCGATGCCGGCCAGTCCGTAGCTGTCCTTGCTGGTGAACCCGACGACGTGCGAGACGAGCCGGCCTGTGGGATATTGCCGGCGCCAATCGTACTGAACTCCGATCCCCTGGATCTTCCGCGCCTCCTCGCACTCGGCGACCGTGGCGTCCTTCTTCAGGGCCACGTACCCGGGATTGTTGCTGTCGACGATCAGCCGGCAGATCTCATGGGCCCCCATGTCGAGCACCGGCGCCAGACTGTTGGAAATCTCCTTGGGCTCCTTGATGATTCGCGGCTCGGCGAAGATCGTGCGAATCTGGCTGCTGGCGGCCAGGACCCTGCCGCGGGTGTCGAGGATCGCGCCCCGCTGCGGCTCCAGGGGCAGGTAGGCCCGCTGCTGGATCATGCACTTTTCCGCGTAATGGTCCGCCAGATCGTGCTGCAGGTAATAGCATCGTCCGGCCAGGGCGAAGAACGCGACGATCACGAAGGCCATGATGATCGCGATGGTTTTGATCTCTCGCTTGTTGCCGGCGTTGTCGGATTGCATAGGTTGCGATGCTCCTAAGGACCGGTCCTATAGGTCCCATCGGTCCTATTCGTCCTATGGGACCTCTAGGACGACTAGAACGTATAGCCTGTCCGCGGCGCGGACAGGGGTGACCTCACTCCTCCAGCTGTCGCGAGACAGACGCCGGACTGATCAGCCCTTCCACGCGAAGCTGCTTCTGCCAAAGCTCCTGCTGGAGGCGGCCCTGTTCGATCTTGTGGGTCCGAAGCGTGTAGAACACGCGATGATTGGCGCCGCGCAAATACACGGCCACGATCAACGTGGCCGCGAAGAAGAACACCACCAGAACAAAACTCAACCGTGATCCCATGTCACCCCACGCGGCTCACTTCTGCGGCAGCCGGATCTTCATGCCGACGTCGAGCTTCGCGCCGTCCTTCAGCAGGTCGGCGTTGAGCTTGGCGATCTCCTCGTACCGGGCTCCGGCCCCCAGCTGGGTCGAAGCGATCTTCCAGAGATTGTCGCCGTCTTGAACGGTGTACCACCGGCCTTCCGCCGTAGCCGTCGGCGCGGGCGTCTGCTTCTGCGTCGGGGTTTGCGCCTGCGAAGCCGAACGCTTGGCGATCGTCTCGACCTTTTCGAACAGCTCCTTGGACAGAACGTCCGACGGCTTGTTCGGATTGGTCGTCACCTTGGGCAGCGGCGGGATCACGAGCTTCTGGCCCGCGACCACCTCGTGCACGGACTTGAGCACGTCCTTGTTGGCCTCGTAAATCCGATTGATGTTGACGTATCGGTTGCCTTCCTCCGGCCCATAGACGTTCTTGGCGACGGTGGAGAGGCTTTCCCCTTCTCCGACAACGTAAATCTTGCCGGACGGCTTGGGCGTCGCACCGGCAAGTTTGACCGCCGGCGTTGTCGCGGACCTGGGCTGTCCCGCGTTCTGCGGGGTCGTCTGCGTCGCCGCAACCTCGGTTCGGGGCTGGAACGCCTGGATCGGCAGTTGTCGATCGACCGTCGCCGGCTCCGCCTGCGAGGGCACGTTCATGTTGACCGTCGAGACGGTCTCCTGGTTCTGCTGGCCGGCGGTAAACCGTTCCAGCAAGTTCTCGATGCGGGCCAGAGGATTCTCGATCTTCGGAAGCGGGGTCTCCGTCGCCGGCAGCGGACCCTCGAAGCGGACTTCGGGATCGGCCGCGACCTGCGTCTGCGGAGCCGGGGTTTCTACGACCGCTGCGGACTGCTCAACCGCGGTCTGCACCATCGGCTCGGCGGACTCCGAGTCGTCGGCGACCAGGGCGTCCCAGTCGCGACCGGCCTGGGCCTGTGTCTTTCCGGTGACTCCGACATCCTCATCCGGAAAACCGACGACGACGGGAACATTCGCGTGCGTGGCCTGCTGGGGCCTGAGGTT
>CALMMH010000827.1 GCA_937868145.1 uncultured Phycisphaerales bacterium | reverse complement strand
GACGATGCTGGCGACCTCCGCCTCCGTGATGTTGACGTCGTGGCCGCTCTCGGCCTTGGTCGACGGGGTGAAGATCGGCGCCGGCAGGCGATCCGACTCCCGGAGCCCCGCCGGCAGCTCGATCCCGCAGATGCCGCCGGTCCTGCCGTACTCCTTCCAGCCCGAGCCCGCCAGGTATCCGCGGATCACGCACTCGATCGGCAGGACCTTCACCTTCTTGACCAGCATGCTGCGGCCCTTGAACTGGTCGGCCTGCTTGGCGAACGGCTTGGGGAAATCCTTCACGTTGTCCGAAAGGAGATGGTGCTCGACCTGCCCGGTGAGGAAATCGAACCAGAATTTCGAGATCTGCGTCAGGACGATGCCCTTGTAGGGGATCCCGTTGGCCATGACGACGTCGAACGCGCTGATCCGGTCGGTGGCGACGATGAGCATCTTGTCGCCCAGATCGTAGACGTCGCGGACCTTGCCCCTCATCGGCGTGTAGCCGGAAACATTCGTTTGTTGAATAGCCTGCATGGCAACTCCTTTCGGATCAATCTTCGAGTAAAGCCGTATTCTAAGTGGTTTGCTTCCGTTCGTCAATCGAAACGAAACCATCCGTAATCGCGATCGAGAACGTCGCACCCCGGCCCTCGGCGCTGCGGATCTTCATCCGACCGCCCATCAGCTCGACGCGCTCGCGGATGCTGAACAGCCCGAATCCCTTGGCGGCCCTGAGCGTCTGCGGGTTGAAGCCATGTCCGCGATCCGACACGGACAAGCCCAAGTGTCGTCCCAGTCGATGCAACCGGACCCTGGCCTCCTTCACGCCGGCGTGTTTGACCACGTTGAACAGCAGTTCCCGTGTCGCACGATAGAGAAAGCTCTTGTGGGTGTCGGAATGCGAGTCCACTCCCCCGGCGGCATCGACGCGCACGACCAGGCCGTGCTTGGCCTCCATCTGGTTTCCCAGCCATTCGATCGCCCCGGCGAGCGTGCCGTGTTGGAGCATGGCCGGGAACAATTCGTGGGACAGCGAGCGGGAAGTCTGCATCGCTTCCGTGAGCATCTGATCGACTGTGGCCGTCGTCTCGCAGAGGGAAGGATCGTCCTTGACCCGACTTCTGATCAGCCCGACATGGAACATCGCCGCCGCAAGCTGCTGCTGCAGGTCGTCGTGTAGAATCACCGCCAGGCGTTTCCGCTCGCGGTCTTCCGCCTGCGACAGCTCCAGAGCGAGCTTCTCAAGCTGCCAGGTCCGATGCTCCAATTCCTCCGTTCGTTCGGTCACGCGGCTCTCAAGCGTCGCATTCAGCTCGCGCAACGCCTCCTCGCTCTGCTTCAACTCCCGAAAGAGCAGGCTCCACGGAGCGATGAGACTGGTCTGGACGATGGCCTTGTAGAGCAGATAGAACGAGACGACCTTGAGGAGGTGCCCGATCATGTTCGCCGGGCCGTACACGCTTAAGTACTGCGTGAAGGCGAGCTCACTGACGATAGCGACGGCGATGGAGCCGATCAGAGGAACCAGGACATTGCGTTCGAAGACCTTCGCGTTCCAGATCAGAAGTCCTATGGTGGCGAGAAAGACCAGGCTGACCGCGTATTCACTGTAGACTTTGAAGGGGGTCAGACCGGTCCCCTCGATGTAACAGTCGGGGAAGATCTTCCACCAGAAAATGGCGGCCAGGAGGACTCCGGTCGCAAGCGTGTAGGCCGCGACGGCCAGGCCGGGACGAAGCCTGCGATGGAGAAAGACCGTGGCCAGGAGCAGGGAAACAGCCTCCATGTGTCGGGCGGCGACCCAGAGTTGCGTGGGCAGGTTCGCCCCGCCGCTTCCGAAGACCCCCATGCCTTTGTAGGCCAGGGTGTGCAGCGTGTCGATGCTTCCGACAAAGAGATAGGCGATCCCGACAAAGAGCAGGTAGTGGTTCCGAAGCAGCCTTCGGGCGTTCCAAGCCACCATGAAAATGCCGCAGGCGATGACGATGCTGAAAATCTCCGCCAGGCTGTGAAAGAGCAGGTAATTGTAGAGACTGGTCAGATAGACACCGACAAGTGTCGCAGCCAAAAGAGCAACGCTCAGAGTGGACCGCATGTTCACCTCATCGAAAGCGAGAAGGAAACAGCCAAATGCTGCCGTCGCCGGCTGTTCCTGGAACTCCAATCATCGCGTTTGCATTATATACGGGACTTCCGGCATTCGTGAACACTCTCTTTGCGACGCCAATCGGATGCCCAGGCGAATTCTTCCATTTTTCACTTGGCATGTTATGAGCGTATGCTCACAATAGAGATGGGAGGGTCGCATTCGCGACCGGCGGCCGGCGTCCGAATACCCATCCCGGTCCCATTTGAAAACGAGAACAGAAAGGAATTGTAGTACATGTCCGAGATCGCACACAAGTACATCGTCATGAGCGGCAAGGGCGGCGTCGGCAAGAGCAGCGTGGCCGCGAACCTGGCCGTATGGCTCTCCACGAAGGGCAAGCAGGTCGGCCTGCTCGATGCGGATATTCACGGGCCCAGCGTGCCCAAGCTCCTGGCCGTCGACGATCGCAAGCTCGCCTCCGACGACGGACATCGCGTCCAACCGATCGAATACAGCGAGAACCTCAGGGTGATGAGCATCGGGTTCATGCTCTCCAGCGACAGCGAGGCCGTGATCTGGCGAGGGCCGATGAAGCACAACCTCATTCAGCAATTCGTCCAGAACGTGGATTGGGGCCGCCTGGATTATCTCGTCGTGGACTGCCCGCCGGGAACGGGCGACGAGCCTCTGTCCGTCATCCAGGTGCTCGGCGGGGCCGACGGCGCGGTCGTCGTGACCACGCCGCAGGAGATGGCCGCTATCGACGTGCGGAAGTGCCTTACGTTCTGCAGGCAAGTGAACCTGCCCGTGCTCGGCATCATCGAGAACATGAGCGGCTTCATCTGCCCCCACTGCAGCAAGCGAAGCGACATCTTCGCCGGCCACAGCGGCGAGCAGATGGCCGAGGACTTTCACGTGCCGTTCCTCGGCTGCATCCCCATCGATCCGGCTCTGGGCGCCGCCAGCGATCGGGGCAAACCGTTCGTCACGCTGGCCCCGGAGAGCGCGACCGTCCAGGCGCTTCAGCACGCGTTCGAACCGTTGCTGAACTCTTGACGGAGTCCGGAATCCTTGACGCAGAAGAAAATGTGGTACAATCAGCCGCATGCCCAGACCTAGACAATGCCGACGGGTGGCCGGGATGCCCCAGGTCACGTACTACAAGCCGCGGGGAATTCCCATGACGGAACTCCAATGCGTCGAGTTGTCGGTCGACGAATTCGAGGCGATCCGCCTGGCCGACTGTGAACACCTCTACCAGGAACAGGCGGCCGAGCGGATGAACGTGTCGCGACAAACCTTCGGCCGAATCCTGGACGCGGCCCGCGCGAAGGTAGCGGACGCCATCGTCCACGGCAAGGCCCTCTCGATTCAGGGCGGCCCGGTGGAAATCGCCGCACCGACCGCCACGCAAGACCCGCCCTGTCGTCGAGAGGGCAGTCCCGAGCCCGGCCGGCGTCGATGCTGCAGGCGGAATCGTCCGGACCTTCCCTAGCCTCTCCACGACGATTCATCGCTCCTGGGGCGAACACGTCGCATCTGTCGTTTCTGCCCGGACCCGAATATTCCCCCGCACGTTTTTTGTTCTGTTGACAACGGTACATCAGAGACTATGATGTGACACCCAATCGGGTGTTTTGCCCGAGCGAGTTGGAGAAACCCGTGATTTCCCCGGGAAGCCCTTGTCGTACTCTGTTTTCTTGGAAAGGATGGATGCGATGCGATTCTGTGCAAATCTCGTACATGCCGGAGGAGTATTCAGGGTGCGACCCGTCTTCTGGGCCGTGACGCTACTGGCCGGCTTGCTGGCCGGCACGTCCTTTGGACAGGGACCGATCAACGTCAGCGAGACCGGCCTGCACGACGGCGAAAGCATATATGGCATCAATGGGACCCTTTTCGCGACCCCCTGGACCAACAGTACGATCATCAACGTGTTGGGTTTGGGCGAGACCAATCCCGACCTGTACACCAACGCATCCTTCAATGCCTACGGCATCTACTCGAACGCGGACCTGACCAACCTGGCGGCGATCGACGTCAGCGGTACCGGGGGCAATTCCTACTCCGACGACGGCACCGCTTATGCGTTCGTGAACGCCTACGGCCTCTTCGGGAATCCGGATGGGGATGTGGAGATCACCAACAGCGGCAACATCACCGTGACCGCCCAGGGCGGAAGCGCCGAGGGCGACGGCGGCACGTCCAACGCCTACGCCTATGCCTACGGCATCTCCGCCAACCACACGTTGACCAACAGCGGCACGATCGACGCCTCGTCCACGGGCGGCACGACCACCGCAAGCAACGGCTACACCTACGCCGCCGCCACCGCCGTAACCTATGCACTTCGCACCAACGGCGACATCATCAACGACGGTCAGATCATCGCCAGCGCCACGGGAGGCGCCGCCACGACCAGCGGCCTCGCCGCCAACGCCCAAGCCTATGCAGAGGCCTTCGGCCTCTATGCCTACAATGGCGTGGAGAACACGGGAAGTCTCACCGTGACCGCCACAGGAGGCACTGCCGACGGCAGCGCCAGCAACACCTCGGCCGCCGCTCTCGCCTACGGCATCAGCAACTCCACTGGGGACGTCAGCAACGCCGGGGATATCGTCGTCACGGCCGCAGGAGGGTCTGTCCCGTCCGGCGGCAGCGCCCCAGCCACGGCCATTGGCATCAGAACCGGCGGCAATCTCGACAACAGCGGCGACATCACCGTCACGGCGTCAACGCAGGACGACATCTCCCCGGAAGCCTACGGCATCTACATGGAGGGAGGCGAAGGCATCAGCAACCTGACCAACACCGGGACGATCCGCGCCTTCGGCAACACCGCCTATGAACTCTACGTCGCCGGCGGAACCACCAGGCTGGTCAACACCTACAACGTCACGCTCGACGGCGACCCGGAGACCGCGTCCATCTTCGTCGCCGACGGCGCCACCCTGG
>CALMMH010000826.1 GCA_937868145.1 uncultured Phycisphaerales bacterium | reverse complement strand
CGGAAGCAGGGGCATCTGAAGCAGGGGGACTGTAGGGGGTGTAGTTGCCGGTGTTGTAGTCGGTCGCGGTGCTCGGCTCGTGATACCCATAGTCGTTCACGCCGGCAGCATCCTTCACCTCCGAGGCGACTTCGCTGGTGACCTTGTCGACATCGCGAGTCACCTCGTTGGCGCTTTCCTGGAACTCCCGCATGCCTTTCTTGAACTCGTTCACGCTCTTGCCCAGGCCGCGGGCCACTTCGGGCAAACGCCGACCGAAAACCAGCAAGCCGATGATCAGGATGACCACCCATTCGGGGCCGCCCGGCATCGAGATGAACGCAATATTTTGCATAAGCCCAGTCATAGAGACTCCATCCAAAGCCACGATTCGATTCCCGCCACGCAAGACCGATGGCGTACTATACGCCCTGACCGGGGGAATTGTTTCACCGGTCGGAAAACCACATGCCGTCGATTATACCGACCTGGCGTCGCCCTGGCAAAGCCGGAGCCATTTTTCACTTGTCAACACAAGTTCGGCCGGTACGATAGCTGTTCTGTGCTCTTTTCTGTCATATTGATTCCGGTGGAAATGGTAAGTGTGTCATGAAGAAGCTGGTTGCGGATCGAATGAGTCTGATTGATGCGAGCGGGATACGCAAGGTGTTCGCTTTGGCGGGAGATCTGAAGGACCCGGTCAATTTTTCGATCGGCCAGCCGGATTTCGACGTGCCCGAGCCGCTCAAACGCGAGGCGATCAAAGCCATCGAGGCCGGATTCAATCGGTACTCACAGACCGCCGGGGAAAAGGATCTCCTGGAACGGATCTCCGCCCAGATCACCGCCGAGTTCGGCTGGAAAAACCCCTCGGTCCTGGTCGCCAGCGGCGTCAGCGGCGGCCTGCTCCTGGCGTTCATGACGCTGGTCAATCCGGGCGATGAGGTCATCATCCCCGATCCGTACTTCGTCATGTACAAGCATCTGGTCAACCTGCTGGGCGGCAAGTGCGTCTTCGTCGACAGCTATCCCGATTTCCGGCTCCCAGTCGAGAAGATCGCCGCCGCGATCACCGACAAGACCAAGCTGATCATCCTGAACTCGCCGGCCAACCCGACGGGAATCGTGTACTCGGCCGCCGAAGTCGAGGCCTTGGCCAAAGTCGCGGCCAAGAAAGACGTGCTCGTGCTCACCGACGAGATCTACGAAACCTTCAGTTACGACGGTCCGGCCACCAGCATCGCCAAGTACTATGAAAACGTGCTCGTAATGCGAGGCTTCAGCAAGAGCCACGCGATGACCGGCTGGCGATTGGCCTACGTCGCCGCGCCGGCAGCGCTTCGCCCTGTTCTGGAAGAGATGCTCAAAATTCAGCAATACACGTTCGTCTGTGCCCCGACGCCGTTCCAGAAAGCCGCCGCGGCCGCGATGAACTACGACGTCAGCGATCTCGTCAAGGGTTATGTCCGCAAGCGGGATCTGTTGTTCAACGGCCTCAAGAGCAAGTTCGAGCTGGCCAAGCCGCAAGGGGCGTTCTACGCGTTCGTCAAGGCCCCGAGCGGCACCGGCAACGACTTCGTCAAGCGGGCGATTCAGAACAACATGCTGGTGATCCCGGGCAACGTCTTTAGCGAGCGGGACACGCATTTCCGGATCAGCTTCGCGACGACCGACGAGAAAATCCGCCAGGGTGTTGACATCCTTTGTCGCATGGCGTAATCAAAGCTTGGAAGGGGGTCGGAGGGGAGAATTTTGGAATGCCTCCGATCTTGTAAACCGCGGGTTGCCAACGCGGCAGAAGGCCGATAGAATCCCAGTCATGAGAAAGAGACTTCGACTGGCTTCGGTTCTGACGTTGTGTGCGCTGGCGTGGTTTTTTACCGGCCGGACCCGGGGGGATGAGCCCACTGCACCTGCCGGCGTTTCGCGAGACTCCAAGGCCGCGATCATCCCCTGCGAAGGCATGATCGATCCGGCGTTGTTCTACTCCATCAAGCGTCGCACCGGGATCGCGCTGGAAGAGGGCGCCGAGTACTTGATCTACAGAATCAGCACCTACGGCGGCAGGGTCGATTCCGCCGACGACATTGCCAAGTACTTGATCCAGGACGTCGCCGCACGCGGACACACCGTTGCGTATGTCGCCACAGAGGCGATCTCCGCCGGGGCTCTCATCAGCGTCTCCTGTGAAGACATCGTCATGCAGACGAACACGACCATCGGCGACTCGGCCCCGATCAGCATGGGCGAAAAGCTCGAAGGGGTCGAACGAGAGAAGGCCGAGAGCTTCATCCGGGCGATATTCGAGCGAGCTGCAGAGGCCAACGGCTACCCCAAGTTGCTGCTCAAAGCCATGGTGACCGTCCAGATCGAGGTCTACCGCGTGCGGAACCTCCAGACCGGCGAGTACGAATTCTTCGAAGGCGAAAGCTTGCCCACCGACGCCAATCTGTACGACGTCAAAGGCGCCCAGGAAATCAACGGGGATGATGAACTGCTGACGCTGACCGCCTCGCAGGCTCATGAATACGGCATCGCAAGGGCGGTCGTGAGCGATGTGAACGAAGCCTTGGCGTTTCTGGCCGCTCGCGACGGCGTGCGATTCGGCGGCCAGCCGATCGTCCTCGAACCGAGTTGGTCGGAACACATGGTCAGTTGGCTCAGCTCGCCCGCGGTCATGGGAGTGCTGGTCATGCTGGCGATGCTGGGCGTGTACATCGAATTCAGCACGCCGGGCTTCGGCCTGCCCGGCATCGTGGCCGTGATCTGCTTTGCGATGATGCTGGGCAGCAAGTACCTGGTCGGCATGGCCAACTGGGTTGAAATCGCGATCCTGTTCATCGGAATCGTACTCCTGTTGATCGAGTTGTTCGTTCTGCCCGGCTTTGGGGTCGCGGGAATCCTGGGCATTGCACTGATTCTCCTGGGATTCTTCGGCATGCTGATTCGCAACGCCCCGGACGAGTTTCCCTGGCCGAAAACGTCGGCCGACTGGAGCTCGCTCTCAGCCGGCGCGCTATCGCTGACTTTGGGATTCCTCGGTTTCCTCGTGCTGGCGTGGATCTTGTCGCGCTATCTGCCCAAGCTGGGATTCATGAGCGGACTGATTCTGGCCCCGGCCGTTTCGGGCAGGGGGACCGGATCGCAGATCAGCATGACCGCCCCGCCGGAGAACGCCGGTCGGCAATTGCACGTAAAGGATGCAGGCGAAACCGTCACACGATTGCGACCGGCGGGCAAGGCTCGCTTCGGCGATGCGATCGTCGATGTCGTATCTGACGGGGAGTTCCTTGACAAAGGCACGAAGGTCACGATAATCGCGATACAAGGTAGCCGGGTCGTCGTGAAACCCGCGGAATCCGGCGGCCAGGCGTAGAAACGAAAAAGCGACAAGTTGCGGAAGGAAAGTGACGCCCGTGGATTGGTGGCTTCTATTTGCAGTTTTTCTCTATGCGGCTTGTGCCGCGTTGCTGGTGGCCGAGGTGTTCATTCCGAGCTTCGGGCTTCTGAGCATCTGTTCCCTGGCCTGTCTGGTCGGCGGCGTGACGATTTTCTTTCAGCACAGCCCCATGGCCGGCTGGATCGGCGTCGTTGTGGCCATCTTGATGGTTCCCTCATTGCTGGTGATGGCCTACAAGATCCTGCCGAAAACGCGATTCGGCAAACGAGTGATTCTGACTCCACCCGTGCGGGATCGCGGCGACGCGATTGCCGATGCGCCGGAGTTGGCGAAGTTGATCGGACACACGGGCCGCGTGCTGACGACGATGCGACCGGTGGGGATGTGTGATTTTGACGGACGAAGGATTGAATGCGTCGCCGAAAGAGGGTACCTACAGAAGGACAACCAGGTCAAGGTCATTCGCGTCGAGGGGACTCAGGTGACCGTTCGGGCCATGGATGAGGCTTAGAGAAAGGATCGAGAAATGTCACAGACAACATGTGTATTGATGCAGACCGCCGACCCGGTCACAACCGGGATTCTCATTGTCGTCGGCATCGTCGTACTCGTCGCCGGATTGGTCATGCTGAAATTCGCGAGACTGTGGTTGCAGGCGTATTTTTCCCGCGCCGACGTGCGGCTGTCGGATCTCATCGGCATGTGGTTGCGGCGAGTCGATTCCCGGACGATCGTGTTGAGCAAGATCACGGCGGTGCAGGCGGGCCTGCAATTGACCACGAAAGACCTGGAAAGTCATTACCTGGCGGGGGGTCGGGTGCCCAACGTCGTGCGGGCGCTCATCGCGGCCGATCGCGCCAACATCGATCTGAGTTACAAGACCGCCACAGCCATCGACCTGGCCGGACGGGATATTCTCGACGCCATTCAGACCAGCGTCAATCCAAAGGTGATTGATTGCCCCGATCCGAAAAAGGGCAAGGAAACCATCGATGCCGTGGCTCAGGACGGCATTCAACTCCGGGCCAAGGCTCGCGTCACAGTTCGAACCAACATCCAGAGGCTTGTCGGCGGCGCCACCGAGGAAACGATCATCGCCCGCGTCGGCGAAGGCATTGTGACGACCATCGGCAGCGCGATCACCTATAAGAACGTGCTGGAAAACCCGGACCGGATCTCCAAGGCGGTGCTGGAAAAGGGCCTGGATGCCGGCACGGCGTTCGAGATTTTGTCGATCGACATTGCCGATGTGGACGTCGGCGACAACGTCGGCGCCCAGCTCCAGGTGGCTCAGGCGGAAGCCGATATGCGGCGTGCCAAGGCCGAGGCCGAGAAACGCCGCGCCATGGCCGTCGCCCGCGAGCAGGAAATGCGCGCGTTGGTCGTGGAGAACGACGCGAAAGTTCCGCTGGCGATCTCCGAAGCCTTCCGCGCCGGCAATCTCGGCATCATGGATTATTACCGTCTCAAGAACATCGGGGCCGACACCCAGATGCGCGAGTCGATCGCCAAGCCCAAGAAACCCGATCAGCCGTAACACCGGCACACGCGGAGATCGATCGTGCAAATGGAACCGCTCAAACAACTCGATCTGCTGGCCCATGCCTCTGAAAACTGGGAGAACATTCTCTTTCTGGTCATTATGGCAGTTTTCTGGCTGGCAGGAGCCTTGACCAAGGTCCTCGCCCGCAAGAAAGGCACGGCCCAGCAGCAACAGCGACCCGGGCGTTCGCCGACTCAGCCCGCCCGCCCACACGAGACCTGGCAACAACGCATCGTCCGCAAAGCCCGGGAGATGCAACAAGCGGCGGAAACTGAGCGAAGAATTCCGGAGCAACACGTTCGAGAGCGCACCCAGGCGACCCGGCCGCGCCCCGGCGGGGAAATCTCGGTCCGCATGGATCAAAAAGGCGATTCCGTGATGGTCTACCAGCCTCCGGCGAGCGACCCGGAGCGACCAGCCGCTCGCCCGCAAGAGGCAAGACAAGCCGTCTTGGCCGCACGTCAGCAAATCACGCCGGAACCGTCCGGAGCGTTTGTGTCACCGCAAGTCACAGAGAAACCGCCAGCGTCTCCACCTGCACCGGACGAGTTCCACCCGCTTGCAGCCATCGATTACAGCGATCCGGACGCTCTGAAGAACGCTATTCTTCAGTACGAGATTCTCGGCAAACCGCTGGCCTTGCGCGAGCCATCCCAGGAAGCGGCCGTATTCTGACCTAGCGTCAAAGGCCGTGGAGTCTTGGGAGCCGCGGAATGGGTTAGAAAACAACCCCACTCCGAACGTCCTATAAGATATGTTATGTTTCATTCAGCCGTTTCGGCGGGATCGCCGAGTTCAAGGGCCTTGCGGCGATCCGTTCTGCGTCTCAGGACTTGCCGACCGCCGCGTTGGCCGCGGTTTGGCAGAGATTCTCCCACATCAGACCGATGGTGTCCGACAGGCCGAGGTTCTGCAGAACAATCGAAATGTTCGTCGCGGGATCGACGTCCTGCGATTGGGTCTTGTCGATCTCGTGCTGGAGATTGATCACCGAGGACGCGAATTTCATTCGATCGCAATACAGCAGCGCCGTCCTGTAGTACAAGTCCAGGGCCGTCGCATCATATTGTTTCGGCGGCATCATCAAACTCATCGCTTCCTCGGCGCCGCCGATCTCGAACAGCGACACGGCCAGCTTCGTTGTCGCCCGGGAAAACGTCGGATTGATCCGCAAGGCGGCCCGGAAGCATTCCGAGGCGGCCATGAATTGCGCCGTGTTCATGTGGAGAATGCCCAGCCGGTAATACAGGTCCGGGTTGTTTGGGAACCGGGCCGACTGGCGTTCGTGCGCCGCCAAGACGCTCTGTTCGAGGGTATGTCCGTCGGTTAGAGCCGGCAAAAGATTCGCCTCGAGTGCGGCCTTGAGGATCAGCTTGGCCGTCTCGGCGAAGAGGAACGAACTGTTGGGCTGAATGGCAGCAGCCAACGACAGGGTGTTCAGGGCCTCCGCAGCTTGTCCCGCGAGTTTCTGGGCGGCCGCCAAGCCCATGTAGGCTTCCACGATTTCATCGTTGATTTCGATTGCCTTGTTGAACTGTTGCGCGGCGAGCTGATCGGCGTGCATCTTGAGATAACTGGTGCCCAGCTTGATCGTCACTTCCAGGAAGTCCGGACAGATCCGCAAGGCCTGCTGGTACAGGGCTATCGCATCGCTGATTCCGCCCATCATTCCGATAATATCCGCCTGTTTGGCCACCAAATCGGCCCGATCCGGCTCTTCCGTCAGGAGCACTTCGACCCGGTCCAGAGCCTCCTGAAGCTGCCCTTCGCAGATGAACTGCTCGACGTCGTCGTCCCTGGCTGCGAAATTGTCGGGGTGGATCAGAATCGCGGTGTTGAAGGTCTCGACCGCCTTGGTGTACTGGCCCGTCGCGATATACAGGTGGCCCAGCGTAACGAGGGTGGAAATGTCGTCCGGGTAGTACTCCTTCATGGGTTCGTACTGGGCAATGGCGTCCGTCAGGCGGTTTTCCTTGAAGTAGATCGCACCGAGCCTCTGGGCGGGCAGTTGAAGCAACCCGTTGAACTTGATGCAATCCTGGTAGAACTCAACCGCCTGGGCCTGCTGACCCAATCGCTCAAAGCAATGCCCCAGAACATACAGCGCCAGCGTATTGCTGGGCTGCCGCACGTAGATCGAGTTCAATTCGGCAATCGCCTCTTTGAGGTTGTTCTCCTGCAGCAACAAAGCCGCGGCGGCCATCCGGCCCGAGCAACAGGACGGATTGGCGAAAAGATACTGACGAACCTGCTCTTTGGCCTCGGAGAACTTGCCGTAGCCCATCAGATCGAGAACGTGGTCCAACTGGGGGTTCTCAGGCATGTCGGCATCCGCCTGAGCCTGTCGTCGTTCGTTGAGCCAATGCCAGATCAACTCAGGGGTGTTGACAGTGATCGCCCTGCCGAGGATTTCCAACAAACCGCCCATCCCTCACTCCTACCAGTCTTATCGAATGATGCCGGAACATGCCAGAGATAAAGTACTGCTCAGGTATCGTCCAATTTCGCAGGGATGTTAACCTTCGAGAGCATCCGGCGCAGGCTCAGACAACAGACCACGAGCCCAACGTGGCGATTGTGTGTGCTGTAGGGTCTGTCGGGGATATGAAACGGGGATTATCGGGCGGTTGCCGGATGTCACTGGCCCCAATCGTAAGTCCCTGTCAATCAAGCGATTAACAGGGACAGATAACCTCACTGGCCGTCGGAATCGGTTTCGTCGATCTGCGGATGCTTTTCGATCTCGCTCAGATAGGCCACGGTGCGCTGGAGACGGTCGGTGAGGTGCTTGAGCTTGAGCATGGTCCGGATGCGTGTGAGCAGTTCGAGCCGGTTGATCGGCTTGCTGACGAAGTCGTCGGTGCCCGAGTCGATGCCTCGCTCGATGTCGCCGAACTCGTTGAGGGCCGTGACCATGATGACCGGAATGTCGCTGGTTTGAGGATTGCTCTTGAGCCTGCGGCAGACCTCGAAACCGCTCATCTTGGGCATCATGACGTCCAAAAGGATCAGGTCGGGCTTGTTCCGGGCCACCATGTCCAGAGCCTCGATCCCATCGTGCGCGGCCTTCGTCTGGCACTCGACGTCCTCCAGGTAGGCCTGGATCAGCTCGAGATTCTGCTGATTGTCGTCCACCACGAGAACCGTAGGCACTTTGTCCTGGTTGTTTCTATCCTGAGCCATGCGTCAGCCCATCCAAAAAATCCGGCCGGCCATCCGGGTAAACCCTTGTGTGACGGCCGCTTCCGATAGATAATAGTTCGGTACGGATACCGATGGTGGATTGTATACAAGGAGTGGGCCGTTGACAAGTATCATCGAAAAACGCCTGTCATTGCATCAACGCCTCGCGGAACAGGAAGAAGAGAATCGTGCGCTGAAGTCGCAAAACACCCAGCTTCAGGCCTTGGCCACGCTCGGGTCGGCCACCTGCATGATCGCCCACGAAATCAACAATCTGCTGACCCCCCTGACCACCTACGCCGCGCTGGCCGTGCAAAATCCCAACGACCTGGAACTGGCCAAGAAGGTGTTGGACAAAACGGTGCGGAACTGCCAGCGGGCCTCCAAGATCATGCAGAGCATGCTTGCGGTAGCCAACGGCCAGAACCACCAGAAACAAGACGCGTGCGTCAGATCGCTGGTCGAAGAGGCTTTTACCTGCCTGTGCCGCGATTTTGCCAAAGACGGGATCACGGTTCAAACGAATGTCCCGGAGGATCTCCGGGTTCTTTGCGTGCCTGTCCAGATTGAACAGGTGCTCATGAACCTGATCCTCAACGCCCGCGACGCGATGTTGCCAGGAGGCGGCATCCTCAACGTCACGGCCGCTGCGGACGACGAACACATCCGAATTGTCGTGAGCGACACGGGACGCGGGATTGAGCCGGAACATCTGGCGAATGTTTTCAGACCGTTCTTTACGACGAAAACCGGGAAGGACCGCCCCGCCGGTTCGAATTCGGGCTCGGGCGTGGGCCTGGCCTTCTGCAGACGAATTGTGGACGCTCACGGCGGCGAGATTGGCGTCACATCGAAACCGGGCAAGGGAAGCACGTTTACGATCCAACTGCCTTTGAAGCCGCCGCACGAACGGCCATGATCGCCCAAGTCTATCAGAACCTCGGTCCTATTCTGGTGATGCTTGTGCTGTTGAGTTGCTCGGCCTTTTTCTCCGGATCCGAGACCGCCCTGTTCAATCTCACCCGCCGGCAAATCAAGCAGCTCAGCGTTTCCACGCATCGGGTGCACAAACTCACCGCTCGTCTCCTTCAAAAACCCGGACATCTTCTGAACTGCCTGTTGTTGGGCAACATCACAGTGAACGTCCTGTACTTCGCCACCTCCAGCATGCTGGTCCTGCGCGTTAGCCAAACCTGGGGGGTGGGAGTCGCTGGCGTGGTGGCCTTCGCCACTTTTGTCACGCTGGTCCTGTGTGGAGAGATCCTGCCCAAATCACTGACATACACGGATTCTCGTCCCCTGGCGATTGCGGTCACCGTGCCGGTCTTCCTGGCCACACAGGTGCTCGGACCGATCGCCCTGGCGTTTCGCGTGATCCTTCTGGAGCCGATCCTGCGGCTCCTGTTCGGCGGGTCCCGTGCGCCCGAGACGATCACGCTGGCAGAGTTCCGCTCCCTGGTCAACCTCAGCCGCCAGCGAGGCCTCCTCAGCGCCAGCGAAACCAAACTCATGGGCGAGGTGGTCGAACTGGGCCTGCTCAAAGTCCGCCACGTGATGCAGCCGCGAGTGGATATGGCGGTGTGCGGGGTGGCCGAATCCCCGACGGCCGTCCGGGAACGGATGCAGAGACTCCACCTGACCAAGATGCCCGTCTACGTGAAGAATATGGACAACGTCGTGGGGATGATCCACTTGCGACAGTTGCTCCTGAAGCCCAATGTCTCCCTGGACCGACTCGTCCAGCCGGTCCAGTTTGTGCCGGAACAGAAAACGGTGGAATCCCTGCTGGAGTTCTTCCGCAAGACGGGAACGGACATGGCCGTGGTCGTGAACGAGTATGGCGGGATTGCGGGGTCCGTGCGGCTGGAGGACATCGCCGAGGAATTGTTCGGCAGGATGGAACTGGTCTCGGGCGTCGAACCGATCAGGCAGTTGGGCCCGTTCCAATACCGGCTCGCGGGCGACCTGGCCATCCATGACTGGGCGGACGTGCTCGGCGTCGATCTCGAGGAGACCCGGCTCTCCACCATCGGCGGACTCGTGACCTCCCTGCTCGGCAAGATCCCTCGCAAGGGCGACGTCGCCACCCGTGGCAACCTGAAATTCACCGTGGACCGCGTGAGCCGGCGTCGGATCGAGACGGTGATTCTGACATTCGAACCGATTCGATCGGACAAACAACGATGATCATCGCTCTGACATTGACGTTGGTCACCATCGTTCTCTCGGGAGTGTTCTCCGGGATGGAGACGGGGATTTACCGCCTGAGCCGGTTGCGTCTGCGCCTGGGCGAGGAAAAAGGCGACTTGAGATATATTCTTTTAGGCAGGGCGATGCGGAACGACTCCGCCCTGCTCCTGACCCTTCTGGTCGCCAACAACCTGGTGAACTATCTGGCCACCAGCAGCGTCACGTTTCTGTTCCTGACCGTGGCCCCGGACCACGCGGCCGAACTGTTGGCCACGTCGTTGACCGCCCCGCTGCTGTTCGTCTTCGGCGAGTCGCTGCCGAAGAACATATTCCTGTACCGCGCCGACATTGTGATGCCGTACCTGGGCCCCTTCCTCTACGTCGTCCACAAGACTCTGACGTGGTCGGGAATCGTGCCGTTGCTGGGGTTGATTTCGCGGCTGTTCGCCCGCCTGATCGGAGCGCCCTTGCCGCCCAGGCAAGTCATGGCGTCCAGCCAGATCCATCACGTCAGGACCATCCTTCGGGACACCCGGGAAGAAGGGCTGCTCAGCCACGTCCAGACGGAGATGCTGGATCGCGTCGTGAACATCCCCACCCTGCGGCTCAGCGCTGTGATGATTCCCATGTCCCGCGTCCAGGCGATACCGCTGCAGACCGATCGGGCCGCCCTCGTGGACGAACTGAAAAAGCACGCATTCACGCGACTGCTC
>CALMMH010000825.1 GCA_937868145.1 uncultured Phycisphaerales bacterium | reverse complement strand
CTATCTCGACACCGGCACGGTGGTCGGCAACGTCGACACGCCCCCGGCGGGCGGGTGCCGGACGAGCGTCGAGATCCAGATGGACGACATCGAGGATTGCCGCGACGTCCAGGGGTTCCATCAGGTGGTCTTCTATGGGAATCACCGTCGCGACATCGAAGCGTTCTGCCAGATGTACGGGATCCAGGTCGTCCACTCGCCTCGCACGCACGGGGAGCCGCCCCGGACTGCGTAACCGTTTGGGATGGAGCAATGGGAACCTGAAATGAGGAAAGCGGTGCTGTGATGAGTCATGACAATTTCTGGAAATCCGTGGCGGCTGGGGTTGCGCTCTTGAGCTTCCTGGCAGCCGCGTGCGGTGCGGCGGAGTTCTTTGTTTCACCACAGGGCAACGACGCCCAGGCCGGAACGAGAGACCGGCCGTTCAAGACCCTGGAAGCGGCCCGCGACGCCGCTCGCAAGGCCGACCACAGCCAAGAGATCGTGATCTGGCTGCAATCCGGCGCCTACGAACGACATCAGCCTTTCCAGTTGACCGTCGAGGATTCCGGACGGCCGGGCAAGCCCGTGACGTATCGGGCGCGTCCGGGCGAGGAAGTGCGGATCGTCGGAGGCCGGCAGATCGCTGGCTGGCAGCCTGTCGCCGACGAGGCGGTGCTCGCGAGGCTCGCTGCGGAGGCCCGTGACAAGGTCCGCCGGGTCGATCTGAAGGCGGCGGGCATCTCCGACTATGGCCAGGTGAAAGGTGGCGGCCTGGAGCTGTTCTTCAACGACAAACCCATGACGCTGGCTCGGTGGCCGAATGAGGGATTCGTCAACATCGTCGGTCTGGTCGAGCCCGACACGGTCAACGTCCGGGGCACCAAGGGCAGCAAGACCGGCAAGTTCCTGTACGAAGGGGACCGGCCGAGCCGCTGGCTCCAGGAGAATGACGCCTGGGTCCATGGCTACTGGTTCTGGGACTGGTCCGACGAACGACAAAAGGTCGATTCGATCGATACGGAGAAACGAGTGATCTCCGTAGTTCCGCCGTACCACGGCTACGGATACCGCGTCGGCCAGTGGTTCTACGGGCTCAATATTCTGGCGGAACTGGATGCGCCGGGCGAGTGGTACCTGGATCGCGAGAGCGGCCTCCTGTACTTCTGGCCGCCGTCGCCGATCGAGAACGGGCGTGCGGTCGTCACGGTGTCCAACGGGCTCGTGACGCTTGGCGGCGTCGAGAACGTCGTCTTGGACGGCCTGACTTTCGAGGCGGCCCGCGGCGTCGCGGTCGTGATGAGCGATTGCAGGAATGCGCAGGTCGCTCGCTGCACGCTGCGAAACCTGGGAAACATGGCGGTCCAGATCTCCGGGGGACAGAACGACAGCGTCGTCGGCTGCGAGATCTACGGCACCGGCAGCGGCGGCATCTCCCTGCAGGGCGGCGACCGGGCCTCGCTCACCCCGGTCGGGCATGTTGCCGAGAACAACCACATCCATCATTACGGCCGATGGAATCGCATGTACACGCCGGCCGTCTCGATCGACGGCGTGGGCATCCGCGTCGCGCATAACTTGATTCATGACGCTCCCCATATGGCGATCTCTTTCGGCGGCAACGACCACATCATCGAGTTCAACGAAATTCACAACGTGTGCCTGGAGTCCAACGACGCCGGGGCGATCTACGCCGGGCGCGATTGGACCATGCGGGGCACGATCATTCGCCACAATTACCTGCACGAGATCACCGGATTTCGGGGAGAGGGCTGCGTCGGGGTCTACCTGGACGACATGTACTGCGGCACGCAGATCTACGGCAACGTGTTCTACCGGGTGACCCGCGCGGCCTTTATCGGCGGCGGGCGGGACTGCACGGTCGAGAACAATATCTTCGTGGACTGCAAACCCGCTTTGCACATCGACGCTCGCGCGATGGGCTGGGCCGCCGATTCCGTCGATACGACGATGATGGAGCGGCTCAAGGCCATGCCGTACACGTCGGCGCTGTGGCGAGGCCGCTATCCCCAGATTGAAACGATACCCCAGGACGAGCCGGCTGCGCCCAAGGGCAACGTGGTCGTCCACAACATTTCCTGGGGCGGCCGGTGGGACGAGGTGGAGAGCGTCGCGCGACCCTATGTCAACATCAAGGACAACTGGGTGGATGGCGATTCGCCCTTCGTGGAAACGCCGCCGAAGTCATTCCGTCTGCGGGACAATTCTCCGGCTCTTGCCGGCGGCTTCAAGCCAATCCCCTTCGAGAAGATCGGTCCGGAAAAGAACCCGTCCCGGTAGGGCGGCGATGCCGAGGAGACCGCTTCTTGCGAATGCATGGGACCCCGGACGTTTCTGTCGCGTCCGGGGTCCCGTTTTTCATGTTTGGCGTCTTATCGATCGCCGGCCAGGTAACGCAGTTCGGCCTGCGACAACGCGCGGTCGTAGATGCGGAAGTCGTCGATCGACCCGAGGAAGTAGGCGTCGGCGACGTACTGCGAGCGTCCGAGCCAGTTCTGAGTCGTGGTGCCGATGTCCTTGGGCAGCAGGGTCGTCGGGTCGGAGGCGACCAGGTCTCCGTCAAGATACAGGCTGATCCTCATGGTCGCGCTATCGAGCGTCACCGCGGTGTGATGCCAGCCCTCGGTCATGACTTTGGGGCTGTCCACGATCTGTTCGCCCTGTGCGGCGTTGCGGATCGCGAATCGCATGTTGCCGCTGGTGCCCTGACGCGGGCACAGGAACATGTAGGCGGTCGTGCCCGAGCCCAGATCGAAGATCCGTTGCCAGGAGCCGCTGCCGCCGCCGAAGTAGACGTGGGTGGCGACCGTCGCATTCGTCAGCGAGGTCATCAGCGTGCCCAGCGGAAGCTCCACGTACGTGTTGATCCCGTTGAGGACAAGGGCCTGGTCGGCGTATCCTGCGTCGTAGCTGCCGTCGCCTTTGAGAACGCCGT
>CALMMH010000824.1 GCA_937868145.1 uncultured Phycisphaerales bacterium | reverse complement strand
AGGCACGTCCCAGCCGCTGCCGCAACGCTGGCACTTCTCAAAGTCCGCCCGCCGGTCCAAACCGCAGTTGCGGCAGGTGACCTGGGCGACCTTTGGCCGAGTCAGGCAATACGTGATATACGCCGGCAGACCCAAGGCAAATGCACCGAGAATCCAGAGCCTGCTCTCTCGTTTCGAGATCCCCAGCCGAACGGCGTCCTGCGATATCCGCCAGGCCAGGAACACGCCCAGCAGGATCGCCGGCAGCATGAAGAACACCGAGTAGGCGAACCGGGTGACCCGCGGAAAATCCGAGTCTCTGGCCGCCATCGCAACGAACGAGTTCGGCAGCAGCACGATCGACCGATAGGCCGCTTCGGCCGGGACGTGCGACGCCGTGAGGGACGACAACATCAGAGACGCCGTCGGCTGCAAGCTCTCCAGGAAGAACTGGATCGCCGTCACCAGACTCGCGTCGGGAAGCGCCTGGTAGAGGTCCGTCGGCGACGGACGCGACGCCCGCGAGGCGACGAAATGTCCGTTGGGATCGAACGCCATCAGTCGCACGCCGGTCAGATCGCGCGAGACGGCCGCCCCGATGCACCCGATGTAGGCCCATCTCTTGTCCGCCTCTCGCCGATGGACTTGAAGCGGGACCATGTAGAACGCGGCGACATCTTCCGGCCCGACGGGCCCGGGATCGTCCTCAAACAGCGTGGGCGGGCTGGGAATGCGACCCACCCCCGGCGTCAGCGTCGCCGTGTCGCGATTCAGAAGATCGACCCGCCCGGACGAGTTCAGAACCAGTACGGGAGACAATTCCATCCGCGGCCACTGCGGATAAAGGCCGTGTTGAGCCGTCCCCGGCACGACAGCTTCAGTCCCAGGTTCTCTGTATCGAGCGTCCTGGTCCGTCACCCTGAGAGTGGGAGGGTTCTTCAGCAGAAAACCGATCTGCACAGGCCGGAATTCCCCATCCTCCGCGATCTCGGGACCCTTTCGAACCAGCGAATCGCTCCACTGAACGACGAAAAACCGTCGCAGTCCGCGATCATACACAGCCAGTGGACTGCTCTCATGGAACCTGTCGACGATCGGCGAGACGAATCGGCCGAGACCCTCGTGGGGCGTTTCAGCGATCCCCTCCGGCCCCGCGAATTGAGTGACATAGCGTCGGCGCGTCGTTCCGTTCGGGTCCTGTGTCTTGGACATCGTTTCATGCACCATCAATCCCCGCGACGAGTCGAAGTAGTAACGAACTCCGTCCGCCTTCCTCTCCCACACATATACGTTTGAGTCCGGCCACCCCGGCAGGTGCGAGAACATGTACTGGGGAGCCCCCAGCCCTGTGAACAAACCCAGCATACCGGTGAAATCCGCAGATGCGATGGACGGCGAGACCCGGTTGGGATCCTCGGTCTTCTCGAACGGAAACAGCCCCGTCGGACTGATCTCCACCCGGTTGGACGGGGCTCGTTGCACGGCGGCGAGGCGCACCAGATACAGATGCCAGCGAAGCCAGAAGAGCCCTGTCAACATCACGAGCGTAACCAGAACCCCGGTAGACAACACATTGACGAGATGACGATTGTGAGCGTTCATAGCCACACCTCTACAGCGATGCCGAAGTGAACGTATGCCAGATCCGCGTCCAGGTCGCCGCGATGAACAGCGCCAGGAGCAACATGGCCGAGGAATCGAATCCCTTGATTACCACGAGCGAGGCCAGCAACAGGAGCAGGCAGGGGAAGCTCGCGATCAGTCTGGCCTTGCTGCTCGTCCAGCCCGTCAGAAGCCCCACGGCGTGACAGGCCAGTCCCATCAGGATCAGGACGATCGAGATGTCCCAGACCACGCCGGCGTAAAACTGCAGCGGCGGGAATTGCGACTTGAACAGGAAGAGGCTTGCGATGAGCACGGGAACCACCGAGACCACGAGAATCAACACCCCGGCCAGAATCCTCGCGACGAGAATGCGGGTTCGCGTCACTGCCTGCGTCGAGAGCAGGGTCGAAATCCGATTCGTCCGATCGCCATACATCTGCGCGACGCCCAGGGCCCCGATGACGGTGAACAGTAGTCCGCCGCACACATAGACGACAGCAATCTCCTGCCCCATGAAGCCGTAGATGGCCATGAGGCTCATCGCGACGACCATGATCGCGCTGAGAACGCAGCACGCGCCGAAATAGACATTGTTGTCGCGTATTTCGCGAACGATAAGACTCAGCATGGCGACACCTCGCTTTCCTGCACCACGGCGGCCGATGCGGGCCGCGTGCACTCGATGAAGATGTCTTCGAGGGTCATTGGCATCTCGATACAGCTTTCCGGGCGGAACGTCGCCAGGATCGCCTGCTTCTGCGGGTTCCAGTTGGCCACGGTCAGGACCATTTCGCGGCCCTGAGCCCGTTGGTTGATGATGTCGGTCAGGTACAGGTCCTCCGGCGTCCGCTCGGGGAAGATCACCCGCAGCCGCTTGACCTGGCTCTTGAGCTCGTCGAGACTGCAATCCACCACGAGCTTGCCCGCGACCAGGACGCCGATGCGGTCCGCGATCCGCTCGACATCGGCCAGGATGTGCGAGCTGAACAGGATCGTCCGTCCCTGCCGTTGGATCACGTCGATGGCCAGTTCGAGGAACTGCCGCCGGGCGACCGTGTCCAGGCCGAGCGTCGGGTCGTCCAGGATCACCAGTTCCGGGTCGATCGCCATGGCGAGCGCCAGGTTGAGCTGCGCTCGCATGCCGGTGGACAGGTCCTTGACCTTGCGGTCCATCGGCAGGCGAAACGTCTCCATGAGCTGTGCGAAGAATTCGTCGTTCCACCGCAGAGACAGCCCCTTGCACAGGCCGACGAGCCGTCGGACCTTGTAGCTCTGGATCAGGTGGTGCCCCTCGGCGACGTAGCCGACCCGGCCGTGCGCGCCGGCCGAGAGTCTTGTGGAGTCCTCGCCCAGCACGAGCGTGCGCCCCCGCGTGGGAGGCTCCAGGCCCAGAAGAATGCGGATGATCGTAGTTTTGCCGGACCCGTTGCGGCCGAGCAGGCCGTAGATGCATCCGCGGGGCACCTCCAGGCTCACCCCGTCCAGGACGCACCGGCCGTCGTAATACTTGACCAGGTCCTCGATGACGATCGGTTTGTCGTGCATACAATCCTCTCCTACTGTGATGGAAGATTGAACTTCTCCGCCGCCGCATTGAACCATTCAGTAAGCGTTGTTTTGTCGATCTGCATATGGAAGGCCGCGACGACGATCCGTTCGAGCTCGTCGCAGAGGAGCTTGCGGCGTACGGCCCGGCTCAAAGCGCTGTCCAAGCCCGCTACGAACGCTCCGGCCCCCGCTCGCGTGACGATGATCCCCTCCTGCTCGAGCTGCCGATACGCTTTGGCGATGGTGTTGGGGTTGATCGCGAGTTGCTGCGAGAGCTGGCGGACCGTGGGGAGCCGCTCGTCGCGGACCAGCCGGCCCATGGCGATGTCCCGCTTGACCTGGTCGATGATCTGCAGGTACACGGGCCGGTCCGACGCATTGTCGATTCGAAACTGCATGGGTCACCCCTTGTTGTACTAGTATTACTAGTACAAGTGTATTCCGTTTCCCCGGCGTGTCAAGCACAATTCTCCATTTTTTTTCGCGGGCCTGTTTCCGGGAACTTGATCGCCGGCGACTCTTGACAGGCGGCGGTCTCCGAGATAGCGTGGCAAGCCGGTACGGACGCTCGCAGACACGCGGCGAGGCGCCTGAATGAGAACTGAACAAGGAGGTGATTCATGCAGGGATTCGGCCGCAATGCGGGGCGGGCGGCGTTCATCGCCGTCTTTCTGGCGTGCCTGACTCTGGGCGGTTGTGTGGGATCGACGCAGACCGTCCAACAAGGCAAGGATCTGTGCGCCGCCGGCGTCCAGTACGCCGAAGCGTTGGATCAGTTGCTGGACGTGACGATCGAGACCGTGATCGATTACGACAGCGATGAGCTGCTCCGCCAACGCAAATACGCCGATCCGAACGACCTGCGGCGATTCCTCGACGAGCGAAACGAGGCCCTGATCGAACAGGTGAAGACCCTCGAGACGTTCCGCAGCCACGGGCAACGGCTCCAGGCGTACTTCGTCGGCCTTCAGGAGCTCGTGGACGCCCAAGTGCAGGACAGCGCCGCCGCGGCCGTCGGAGACCTGAGCAGCAGCATCGCAGCCGCCAATGAGAATCTGAAGAAATCGCAGAAGCTGGATCTCAACGAGGAGGAACAGGCCGCGATCTCACAGCTTGGCGGACTGGCGGCTCGGGGCGTGCACGCCAAAGTTGTGAAAAACGTCCTCCGCCGGGACGCCGCCGTGATCGCGGAACAGTTGGCGCTCCACGAGAAGCTCCTGGAGAAACTTCGAGCCATCCTGGAGGACCGCTACGCCGGCCAAAGGGATGTCGTTCGCAACCAGAAGATCCGAAAACCTTATGTCGCCGCAGGCGAGCCGCTGGGCGACGAGTGGAAAGCGGACCGAAAGCAGTGGATTCGATCGAGCTTCTGCCTGGAGGAATTGACTCAGGCGACCGAGGCGGTCCGCCAGATGCGATTCGTCTGGGCGGGCATCCTGGAGGGCCGTCGAAGCGTCGAATCCGTCCGGCTGGCCCTGAACGACATTCACGAGTTCACGCAGGCCGTGCTTGCGTTGCACGAGGCGCGGAGTGAAGAGGAGAACTAACATGGGCAAAACCCAACGCCGCAAGAAAATAGTTGACCTGGAAACCTCGATTCGGCATCTCCGCTCCGCCCGGCGGCAACTCAAGGACATCAGCGACGAGGAGTTGGACGCCCTGCCGCCGGAGAAGCGCAAGGAATGGGCCCGGCTGCTGCAAGAGCTATCCGTGGCCATCACCAGGTTGGAGACGGCGGACCTTCAGAACCTCTCCCAGGAGTTTCTGGCCAAGGAGCCTCACTTGCGCGCCGCGACGACCCGGCTCGACGAGGATCTGGGGCAACTGACGGACGCGGTGAGCATGATTGCGGCAACCTCCGCGGCGATCAAGACGGTTACGGACATTGTCTCGCTGCTCGCATAGCTTGTGAGAGCAAGCCACACTCAATGCGGAGATCAATGATGAAGAAAACACAAGTTCTGCTGATCGCGGTGATCGTCGCGATCGGGGTCGTCGTGGCGGCGGTCGCCTTGCTCACCGGAGGCGGGCCGGATCCCGCTCAGTTCGAGCATCTCAAACAGCCTCAGGTTCGCATGATGGCGGACCAGAAGGTCCTGGTCGTGGAGGCTCAAGGCGACCCGACCGCTGTAGGAGGCGAGGCCTTCAGCCTCCTGTTCAAGACCTACTTCAAGCTCAAGGGCGTGCCCAAAAACCCCAAGGGTCTGGCGCCACGAGCCCGCTGGCCTCTGTCGCTCGATACGCCCAAGGAGCAGTGGGTTGGGCGGTACGCGATGCCCGTGCCCGAGAGCGTCGGACCGCTGCCGCAGCAGGCGGCCGGTCCTTCCGGACTCCATGCGGAACTGGCGACCTGGCAGTACGGCGAAGTCGCCGAGATCTTGCACGTCGGGCCGTACGATCAGGAGGAATCCACAATCCGCAGGCTCATGGATTTCATCAAAGATGGCGGCTATGCGATCGTGGGCGAGCACGAGGAGGAATACATCAAGGGCCCCGGCGTCTTTTCCAGAGGCAATCCGGCGAAGTATCTCACGATCATTCGGTACAGGGTCGCCAAGGCCCGGCAGTGAGGCCGATGAACATCGTACAGGTAGAAGATCGCGCGAGAATCGAGACGTTCCTGCGACAGGAGCCCGACCTGCACATCTACAGCCTGGGCGATTTGGACGATTTCTTCTGGCCGCACACAACCTGGTACGGCTGGGAGAAGGCGGGCACGCTGCGGGAGATCATGTTGGTCTATTCCGGCCGGGGGCTCGCGACGGTCGTCGCCATCTCGCCGAATCCGGGCCGCGTGCGCAAGCTGTTGCGGGAAGTTGTTCCCCTGTTGCCGCAGGCGTTCTATGCCCATCTGAGCCCGGGCGTCGAGGTGGCGTTTCGGAGAGCGCACCGCCTTCAGTCGCATGGACTCCATTACAAGATGATCCTGCGGGATCCGTCGCAAGCCAGGGCTGTCGACAGTCCCGGAGTCGTCCGATTGACGATGGCCGACCGCGATGACCTCATTCATCTGTACGATGAGAGCTACCCGGGCCACTGGTTCGACCCACGGATGCTGGCGACACGACAGTATTTCGGCCTGCGCGTCCAGGACCGGCTGATCAGCGTCGCAGGCGTGCACGTCTACTCGGAACGATACCGCGTCGCCGCCATCGGCAACGTGGTCACCCATCCGGACCACCGCAACAAAGGGTACGGCACACTCGTGACGGCGAGATTGTGCCGGTCGCTGCTGGAAG
>CALMMH010000823.1 GCA_937868145.1 uncultured Phycisphaerales bacterium | reverse complement strand
TCGACCGCCAGCCACGCACGATGGACTCGTCGCGATGATCGAAGTAGCTGAGCCGATTCAAGTCGTGCAGATCCCAGGCGATCGAGGCGTGCTCGCCGTTGATCTCGAACGTGTAGAGGGCCTTATGCCCGCGGGCGTAGCGGGTGGACTCGAAGTTGCCCATCGAGCCGTTCCCGAACCGGCAGAAGAACGTGCAGGCGTCGTCGATGCCCACCGGCGCCACCTTGCCCGTATCGACGTTCATTCGCTCCTTCACGAACGTCTCGGTCATCGCGCAGACGGACGTGATGGGGCCGTTTTGCCACAGGGCCGTGTCGATGCAGTGGGCGAGCAGGTCGCCTGTGACGCCGGAACCGGCCGCCTTGACGTCCAGCCGCCAGGTGCCCATACCGCCCTGCGGGACCTTGGTCGAGATCGTCCAGTCCTGGAGGAAGTTCGCCCGGTAGTGGAAGATCCGTCCCAGCCGGCCGCTGTCGATAAGCTGCTTGGCCATCATCACGGCGGGAATTCGACGATAGTTGAACGACACCATGTTGGGCACGCCGGCCTTCTCGACGGCTTTCACCATCGGCTCGGCCTCGGCGCCCGTCCTCGCCAGCGGCTTCTCGCAGATGATCATCTTGCCCGCCTGGGCGGCGGCGATGGCGAGTTCCGCGTGGTAGTTGTTCGGCACGCAGATGTCCACCACGTCGATGCTCTTGTCGTCCATCACCTTGCGCCAGTCCGTCACGTACGATTCGAAGCCCCATCGGTCGGCGAAGGCCTTCGCCTCCTTCTCCTCCAAACCGCAGATCGTTTTGAGGACGGGCTTGTACGGCACATCGAAGAAATTCGTCACCCGACGGTAGGCGTTGGAGTGCGTACGACCCATGAAGCCGTAGCCGATGATGCCGACGTTCAGTTGTTTGGTCATTGCAGTCATTCCTTATTCAAGATCTAAGGCAGTAGGATGGGGCTTGCCCCACCGATTCTTCTATGCTTTCCATCCGTGTGCGGCTCGCACTTTGAGCATCACGTCGAGGATCTCGTTCCACGTCTTCTGCGTTTCGAGCATCGCGTTGGGGAACATGCAGCCGTCCCAGCAGATGTGCTTGATGCCTCGTTTCGACGCGTCTTTGAGCCAGTAGCCGGCGCAGCGGACGACATCCAGCTTGCCGTTGGGGTCCTTGGCCGGGCAGTGTTTGCCCGTCTTGTCGTGCGAGCCCGCGCCGTGGACCTGGCCGTCGTTCTGCGCCACGTGGAAGTCGATCGTCCAGGGCCGCAACTTGTCGACCATCGTTTCGTAGGCGGCGTAGAACTCTGCGTCCGAATACCCGGGCTTAAGCAGCGCGGCTTCCGGCGCGTTGTACCCCATCAGGTAGAGGTATGTATGAGCCATGTCCGCCTGGAAGCCAAGCGTCTCCGGCATGTCGACTTCCTCCAACAGATCGAGCATCGCCTTCCAACTGTGCATGCCCGCCCAGCAGATCTCGCCCTCGGCGGCCAGACGTTCGCCATGGTCGGCGGCGATCTTGGCCGCCTCGCGGAACGTCTCGGCGATTCTCTTGGTGTTCGCCTTAGGATCCTTGCGCCATTCTTCGACGCCGAACTCCGCCGAATCGATCCGGATCACGCCATACTTGCGGACGCCATGCTTGTTGAACACGCCCGCGATCCGGCACGCCATCTTCACCGCATCGAGAAACTTCTTGCGAGCCGCCACGTCCCTCATGGCCGAGTCGCCGACCGTGCCCGGCCAGACCGGGGCGACCAGCGAACCGACGGTGAAGCCGTATCCACGGATCAGGTCGGCGATCTTTCTCAGGTCCCCGTCGCTGGCTTTGGGGTCCGTGTGGGGCAGAAAGAGAAAGTAATCAATTCCGTCGAACTTCTGGCCGTTCACCTCGGCGCGCGCGGTCAGTTCGAGCATGCGTTCGAGACTGATCGGCGGCTCCTGGCCGGGGCCGGTTCCCTTGCCGACCAACCCGGGCCACATCGCATTATGCAGTTTGGGGAGAGTATTCACGCTCATCTTGGGCTCCTTCAGTAGCATGGGCATCTTGCCCATGGGTTGCAGGGCCATCTTGGCCCTGCGGATTCATCGCCTTTCCATGGGCGAGACGCCCATGATACTCACGGGCAGGATGCCCGTGCTACTTGTTATACGGCCGCGTCCCATCCCTGCTTGATCGTCTTGAATCCGAACTCATAGCACTCTTCCGGGCTAGCCGACAGGTCCCGCCAGACGCAGGTGGTCGCCGCCAACTCGGGCAGACTCGCCCCGAACGCCTCGATGGTCAGCCACTCGTTGTAGCCTGCCGCCCGCAGGGTCTTGATGATCTTCTTGAAGGGGACATGTCCCTTGCCCGGCGTGCCGCGGTCGTTCTCGGAGATGTGGACGTGCCGAATCGACTGGATATTCTTCTTGATGCAACCGACAGGGTCCTTCTCTTCGACATTGGCGTGGAAGGAATCGTACATGATGCCGACATTCGGGTGGTTGGCCCGCTTGACAACCGCCGCACCGTCGTCGAGCGTGTTGAGGAAGTAGCACTCGAAACGGTTCAGGCACTCGATGGCCAGTTGCAGGTTCGCCTGTTTGGCGAAGTCGCCGGCCTTGCGATACACCTCGGCGGCCCGCTCTTTCTCTTCCTGCGTCGCGCCTTTGCCGGTGAAGAATTTTCCGCCCAGAGGGTGATACATCGGCCCGCACAGAACCTCGGAGCCCAATGCCGCATTGCAGTCGATCGCCCATTTGAGATAATCGACGGCGCCCTGGCGATGCTTGGGATCGGCGCTGATCGCGTTGTGCTCCTCGTCCGGCATCACCGTGCAGGTTGTGCACTTGAGGCCGTTGTCCCGGATGGCCTTGGCTACGTTCTGGTAGTGCGGAACGTCGCCCGCGAACAAGGGGACCTCCACGCCGTCGTAGCCGGTGGCCTTGAGCGTGGGCAGCAGGCCGAAGTGCTCCTCCGTGACAAACGGCGTCCACAACAACAGGTTGAATCCGATTTTCATAGAATCCCTCGACAATCATTGGGTAGACGGATAATGCGATAGACGGGGTGATGCGTCGATACGTATGTGCGTGACCGTGTCGTTGCACTCATTCGTAGCCACCATGCCAACGATGAACAACCCGCCGGAGCCCGCGACCCCGGCGCAAAGCCCCTTCTACCCCCGTCCCAGGGGCGTGTCAACGACTTTTTTTGAGTCCTCGCACGCCCCGCTCTCTGCCTGCTGTCAATAGAGAAACCAGGGTTTCATATGGTGCACCATATCCGTTGTGGGATAAGCGAGAGCATTGATGATGAGCAAGAGAACCAAGATGGCGAAGAGCAGTCTCCGAGGATGCTGAAGGCCTGCAGCCATCAGCACGAGAAATACGGACCAGCCGGCATAGGAGAGTATCCACCAATGCCACTCCTGGAGCGACTTCAGATCGTGGAAGAAGACGCGACATAAACCGAGCGGGAAGTATATCAAGCCATAAACCAGAGATGAGACGGACATGTAAGCCAGAGCTAAAACGGATGACAGAGGACACGACGCGAGCATGGGGGCCTCAACCAAGAGATAACCCATCGCCAAAGCCAGAAGGAATCGTCGCGGAGTTGGCTGAAATCGGGCGATTCGATTCAGGATCTCGACCATCAGGCCCTCACGGCGTCAGGCGAATGTGCGTGGAGGCATCGCGGTCACAGGTCAGTTCGCCGTCTTTGCATCGGAGTTCGACAACCTGGATCGAGCTGCGTCGCTGCTCGGTGTCGGTCTTGGGAGCGTCAGGCCGACGGCCCGGGTGGGTGAAGTAGAAGAGAAACGCCCGATCCCCCGAAACGACGACGTCGGCGTGACCGCCATGGACCTTGTCGTCCTCGCCCGTGCCGGGAGCGACCAGGAGAGCTTCGGATTGCCTCGTCCAGCTGCTCGCGTCGGTCGAGCGATACACGGCCAGTCCGTCCTCCCAGCGGTCGACGATCAGCCAGTAACAGCCTTGCCAGCGGAACGCTTTGGGGCCTTCGCCTCGGTCGGCGATCGCCCTGCCGCGATCGGTCCACGTCGTCAGATCGGGGCTCTCGGCCAGGAAGATCGTCTTGCCCGCCTTCTCGTCGTTGTACCACATCCGCCATGTGCCGTCGGCCATTTGGAGGACCGAAGCGTCCAGGACGCGGTCGGAGGCGAAGGGAAGCTGTCCCGCGTTCTTCCACGTCACCAGGTCCGGGCTCGTCAGATGCACGATGCGACGCTCGCCCGACCAGTCCTCGTGCGTGCCCGGCACGAATGTGAGGAACATGTGGTATGTGTCGTCATGGAAAACGATGTCCGGAGCCCAGTGCGTGTCACCTTCGCCCCCGACGGGCAGTTGGGCCGCCCCCCGGTACGTCCATGTCGCTCCGCCGTCGGCGGATTCCGCAATGCCGATCCGCGTGCCGTGGACCCACGAGACGCCAGGCAAGCCGGCCGCGTTGGCCCGGCGGTTCGTGTAAAACATCCACCACTTGCCCTCCTGGCGATTCCAGACCAAAACGGGATCCGCTGCGCCATCATAGACGGGATCGCGATACAGCGGCTTGGGCGCCACCGTTCCCGCTTCGTTGCCCAGGACGCTGCAAGGGAAACTCGACAGCCACACGACAAATGCAATCAGGCCCACTCTCATGGACGTCTCCCGAACCACCGCCGCGGGCTCCTCATTTGAGGGACAGACAGCCCGCTTCGGCCCGCGGCTCAGATACCCATGTCTTGTACGACCGCCCGAACACGGCGTCAAACCATTTCTCGATGATCATTCGCCGGACGTCCCGGTTTCCCATCGCGGGAATTCGATGTCGTCGATCCAGGCCGTGTCGGCGCCTTGAGAGCCGCTGCCATCTTTGATATAGGTCCAAGTGAACTTCCGTTTCCCACATGCCACCGGGAAGGAGACCCGCTGCCAGTCGGTTTCGCCCGACCACTCGTTCTTCCTGGTGCCGTCGATGAAGAACCGCAACACATCCCAGGGCTGCTCGCTCGAGGTCTTGACCCAGAAGCAGATGTAACCGTCGTCGCAGTCCATCGTGACTTCCAGCTTGGTGTTTTGGCCGTTGCCGACGGTCCCGGCCTTTGCACAGAACGATCCCTGACGGCCGACCCCGGGCACAATCGTCCACAACGGCGTGATCCGCTCCCACGCGAAGGCACTGAAGTCCCCGGACTCGAACGTCTCCACCGTCGGCGTGGACACCGGGGCCCTGAAGGACATTTCGTGGTCCCAGAAGCTCCGGTTGAACGCCCCATAGTCCTCATATCGCGAGAACCAGGCATTCCAGAAGTCCAGAA
>CALMMH010000822.1 GCA_937868145.1 uncultured Phycisphaerales bacterium | reverse complement strand
ACGCTTCCACCTCTTCCATAACTCCTGTACCCTCCGTCTCTTATCGCATTCCCCCAAGGGCGAGGCATGCCTCGCCCCTACGAGATCCCCTCTTGTACGGGCGACGCATGCGTCGCCCACGTAAAATCGCTCCAGAATTCGCACTTTTAGGCAGCCCCAATCTCCCACTTTTCGGGTGGGAATCGCACAATTCGTGCAACATCTCAAAACCCCAAAACACCCCACCTGCAACATTTTCTTTATCCTTTTCCGCCGCGTGACTTAGTTCGATTTCGGCCCCCTCCCAAACACGATTTTTTCGACAAATTCGTGCAACATCGGGCAAGGGTAGAGAGACGCGTTGCTCTTTTCCGCCTCTCCAAGGCTGTAAAAAATGACACAAACCGGGCCAGCCAGAGCGTGTCGCGAGTGCCGCTTCTGCCGCCAAGTCGGCGAAACGCTGCACTGCGTGCGCAACGCCCCCACGCCGGCCCCCGCCACCGGCGAGGCTCTCTGGCCCCAAGTCCGCGCAGGCGACTACTGCGGCGACTTCCGGCCTGTGGACAGGCCACGTGAAGCGTCATTCGTACAGCGTGAAGCGGGGCTCGCTGAGGCTGCGAGCCGTGACTCGTCGCTCGTGACCCGTGACTCGCCACTGGAACTCGAAGATCAGTCCTGCCGCGACGCGGCCTCCGCCCTAAATCGTAAATCGTCAATAGCAGATAGTAGATTGCAGATCGGCCTGCCGATCTGCACAGACGAGTTCGGCGAGTACTGCAAGATCCCCCTGACCCAGAACCGCTACGCCAAGGTCGATCCCGAGGACTACCTCTGGCTCTCGCAGTTCCGCTGGTGCTGCAAGACCGGCAAGGACACTTGCTACGCGATCCGCCACATCCAGGATCACGGCCGGACGAAGCGAATCCACATGCACCGCCAGATCCTGAACACGCTGGGCAACATGATCTGTGACCACAAAAACCACAACGGCCTAGACAACCGCCGCACGAACCTCCGCAACTGCACAACAGAACAAAACAACGCCAACCGCCGCAAACGAGCCACAAGTCAAGGGTCACGAGCCCCCTCTTCCCAATACCTAGGCGTCTCCTGGTGCCCCAGAAGAAAGAAATGGGCGTCCTACATCAAACACAAAGGCAAAGCCCGCAATCTCGGCCTCTTTGCCATCGAGGAAGACGCCGCCCGAGCACACGACAGGGCCGCCTGGGAACTGTGGGGCGAATACGCATGCCTGAACTTCCCGGCGGAACACCCGCCGGGCGGTGACCCGTAACTCGGAAGGCCGCCCGTAGAAGCGTGGAAGCGTATATGCGTATAAGCGTCAGAGAAGCCGAGGCTGAGCCGTTCCGCGTCCTCCAAACGCTTCCACCATTCCACGCTTTCACGCTCCCACGCGGCGTCCCGCCGCAGAACCATACGTACTTATACGTAGCTTTGCTCCCCCACAACGCGTCCACGCTTCTGCGTTTACACGCTTCAACGCGGCCTCCGGCCGCACCGGGTCACGAGCCACAAACCACGGGCAACGAAAAAAGTCCTCTTCGGGTGACTTTTTCCTTGTTCCCATGGCCCCATTTCGACATAATGCCATCACTTTATCTGATGAGCACCCCTGATGAAGCTGCGACGAAGGGACTTGAGGACGGAGACTTCGTAACTCGAAGTGATTGTGCTGTGGTGGCATTGCGAGAGGCAGGAGCACGAACGATAAGCAAAGGCTAGAATAGGCGACCGTTTCCATTATCATCATTTGAGTACATGCAGATAATAAGGGAGCGCAACAAGGTGTAACTGCGATCCTGATCCACTGTCTCATCTTGTGCCTATGCGTTGCGGCGGATGCCAAAGCCCGTCGTCGACTGGGTCTGTCTGTTTTCACGGCAGTCTTACTGAAGCATCCTGATTTACAGCAGAAGGGTTCCTGATGACTGAGAATGCAGAGAGTCAACAGATGTCTGATCAGGGTTTCGCCATACGTTGCCCCAGTTGTCGAAGGTGGAGTACATACAGTGAGACACCCGCGGAAGTGGCGGTGCGCTCAGCCGAGGACTTCCGCACCATTATGCAGGAGTTCAGAAATACCAAGTCTCAGAAACGCAGGAAGAGCTTCAACGGTAGGCTCTTCTTCTGTCGCAGTTCTCGCGTTCAGTGCCCAGCCCCGTTCGAAGCGGTGATTTATGAAGGGGGAAACCAAGGCCTGGAGCAACTTAAGATCCCGGATTCTTGGTCTTTTACAAGACATTTCAAGCTCTATAGAGCTGACCACCAGACAAGATGGGGGGACGGGGATACACCAAAATATTGCGGTATCCTATTCAATACTCAACCAGTGCAACGTCTGAGACATATTCAATTGGAATCATTGATGGATCGCGAACTGGTGAACCGTCTGATCGCGGGAATGTGTGTCGAAATCGATTCGCCGCTAACCATCTTCGCTGCCAACGTCTTTGACCCGGAGGACGGGGACGCCACTCCGGACATTTATTGGATGCCTATCGAGGGTTATTCGCAGGAACAGCGACTCGTTCCCCCTCGTTATAATCGTTTCTGCCGCACTTGCCGGGACTTCTCAATGGGGAAGCTTTCTGTGGAGTTCCAGAATGCGGGTGTTAGCGTAGAGCATTGCCCTCTTCACTATGGCGAAGATGAACAGTGCCGCGGGAGGGAACCTGCATGCATGCGTACGCCGACCCCTGACTGGAATCACTGTCCCGCATTCGTCGAGGAGAGGAAGAATAGATGCCCATGTTACAACTCCGA
>CALMMH010000821.1 GCA_937868145.1 uncultured Phycisphaerales bacterium | reverse complement strand
GCACCGTGACCTGGCGCAACGGCACGCACGCCCCGTGGCGCGCCCGCTTCTGGGCGTGTCGGGTGACGCCCGCCCACGACTGGCGGCGGCGCGTCCTGGCCCCCGAGATCTGGCTCCTGTGCCAGCGCGATCTCGGCACGACGCCCGCAACCAAGTACTACTTCGTCTCGTTGCCCCCGACGGCCTCGCTCAAGGCGTTGGTGACGTTGACGCATCACCGCTGGGCGATCGAACAGCAGTACGCCGAACTGAAAGACGAACTCGGCCTCGATCACTTCGAAGGCCGCTCGTACCTCGGGTGGCACCGCCATGTCGTCCTGACGGCGATTGCCTATGCCTTCGTGCAAGGCGAACGCCTCCGCCATCGGCGGAACACGCTGACGTTCCCACAGGCGCGGGCCGTCATGACCGACATTTTGACCGCGTTCTACTTCTTGACACATCGGCAACAACTACGGATGTTGTTGGAACTGGCCGAAACTCCGCTGCGCATTTAACAGAGTCGTACTAGGTAAACTTGCAGATCGACACCGAGACGGCCTGTCGGCCGATGCCAAGCGGGCGCACCGTCTTGGCAAGCCTGCAGTCCGTGTAGACGCTCCGGTTCCTGCTATTTCATCGCGCCGCGCAACTTCTACATCCGCAGGCGGTCAGCAGAGCCGCGGTTGACCGGCAACGCGGCCACGCGAAGGGTCTCTTACGAACATTCAGCAGGCTCGCGCGCGCGCCGCGTGATTTCTGACGCTATGCGCTTTCTATTACTCACCACCTACGATCAACGTCAGCTTGGAAGAGAACGAGACACGGGGGAGCTGGCTACGTCATAAGCGAATTGTGCAAACCTTTCACTCACCGCTGGAGAAGTGTATTCTGCAATGTTCGGTGATGACAGCCGCTCTCTGGCTTCTTCAAACAATTCTTCGTAGCGCTCGTCAATTTCACGAATAGCCGCACAGATCGAATCGACCTCGTTGGTCGCGTAAATAACACCTGAGAATCGTTCCAGCAAAGACGCGGCTGCGTCCGTCCTTCGAGGAGTCTGTCCAAGGTATAGTATTGGTCTCCCCGAACCCAAACAGGGATAGACTTTTCCAGGTATCTGTAGCGATCCCCGATTCCCAACAATTAACAACACACCACTGCGTTTCATCCAGGCTATGGATTCGCTGTAGGACACGACCCCACAGAAGAACACCGACTCAAAGCCTATCCTTTCGGCCTCTTTCTCAAAACGCACGCTGTGGGGACCGATTACATTCAGAGTGTACTTTCGTTTTACCCGTCTCTCGGCTGACAACGCGCTGATCGCCCTAATCGTCGGGACGAGGCTGCGGTTTCCGTGAAACGCCGCCCCAATGTGTGACAAATGAATGTTCTCCGCATCCATGCAGACGCCTGATGGGGCGCCTGCGAAATCTCTAACGTCAAATCCGTATGTGGGAATCGCGACAGCTCTTGGCAAAGCGGAACCCAGCCACTCGCGGTATGCAGCGAGCGTCTCTTCTGTCGTGAACACAACGCCGGACGCATTCGGAATCGAACGGAGCTCAAGACGTTGGTTTAGTTTCGCCCTAGTCGAAAGAACAGGCTTCCGTTTGTCGAGAAGACTCCACGGATCACCAAGATCCGCCACCCAGGGCGCCTGAAAGAGACCGGCCAGGGCCGGCCCAGCCATGTGCGCCGTATAACTGCCACTCGACGTTAAGATCAGGTCCGGCCGCAGTTCTCCGGCGTGTACCCGGCACGTTGTCAGTACCTGTCTGTTCCAGCCAACTCGAACGTCTGGAACTGCGAGTCGGTACATGAGGTTACTAAAAATCCAGCGAACAATCGTCGCAGCCGGAAGACACGAGAGGCGCGCCATAGACCAGTCAAACAACGTCGGTCCTGTCTCTAGATACCTTGCCTTCGACGGCATCCGAGCAGCGAGAGACTTTTCAACTCCAGGGAGGGAGCTTGGTTTGACAACCACCACTTCGAAGCCGAAATCAGGCAGGCACCGAACGCGGTCAACTAGTTGAAGAGTCGATGACTCGCTGAATGGTGGCACGCTGGTGCTGACAACCAAAACCTGCATTTGAGACACTCCGCCTCGCGCACTCAGATCGTGCCTAAAGCCGCTGGGGCACTACAGCAATTAGCGACTCGACACCAGGGACTCTGACCGCAATGAGTACTTCATCTGTGGTTGAGATGTGATCGAATGACCGCGTGCGGACGCGGCCGCGACGTCGAAGCGGCGGTGGTGGCCATGTATGCCGTCTTGGCTTTCATGTTGGATGGACGCGCCCGCCGGCTCGGCTCTTGCGTGTGCAGCGGCAACAACGAGGTCGCACCCACACGGGTCAGCGGTATCGCGCCACGCCGGTCGCCGCCGATTCGAATGCATCGCCGCCATACCCAATCGCCAGCGACTTGGTCGCGGCCCACATTTGGACCGGAAGGGGCAGTTCGAGCACATCAACGAGACGGCAGGTACCTTCATGGCACGGCGCCAGCCCGCAGTCTCGCTCGGTACCAAGAAGATAGAACTCGTGGCGATTTCACAAACGCTGGCCGGGAATGGCACTTGACGGGCACGCCCGAGATCGTCCAGGTGCAGGACGTTCCGAATTACCTCGTGTGAGGTGGACCCCATTGTCTTAGACATTTCTGGGGGTCGAGATCGTTGACGCCAGTCCGCAGGATGAAGGCGCCGGGGCCCCGTCAGGAGGCCCAGTCAAAACGATCCCGCATTGTCCCCCTTCGGGTGTCAACGCCTGGTCCCCGATGGTGAAAACGCCTGGTCTACTCTTGCGCGAAAACTGACACGCATACGCGAACCGCCGCAGGCCTGCGGGTGAAGGCGAAGCTCGACCCCGCGAATTACCCCACCGGTGTCACCTCAACGCGTGCACAATAGAAGCAACTGCCCCTGCATCGCCACGACTTTCGTGGCAAATCGAACTACGAACTATGACCAGGCCGCACTTGATTACTCAGTTTCGATCAGAGGCCTTACAGCGACGCTCCTGCGCGAGTGTGAAGCCATTGCATCATGGCTGTTCCGCTGATTATTTCGCCTCGCCCGAGCTGCCGCAAGAGCGGTAGAGAAAGAGCATGCATCCGTCCTGCGCAGACACCTCCGTCGGCGACTTGGCCTCATAGTGTCCCAGAAGTTCGCTTATCGTGACGCACTTTTGGACACCCCGACCAGCCGGTGAGCGAAAGAAGAGATCTGTTTTGCAGTACTCAAGGTTTTGCACGTACATCTCAATCTCATAATTGAGGTCTCGCAACAGTGTCAACAATTCAATTGAACGATCTCTACCCAGAAGATTACTGTGAAACTCGATGAAGAGCTTCGCGTTGTGAGCCTGGAGAAAGTCCGTGTTTCCCGTCAGAATTTCATACTCGAACCCTTCTACATCCATCCTAATGAGTGTTGGAGTTCGGTCCACGAAACGTTTGCAGAACTCAGTCAGGGTGACCAACTCGACCGTCTCGCGGCGAACTGTGTTAGGTCCAGCACTGATTGCCTTTGCGGCATTGATATTCATCGTCGACCAATTCAGATAGTTCGAAACGAGTATTTCTCTTATTTCGCACTTGTCAGAGATCCCAAGGTTGAACGCTCGTATGTTTGTGAAGCCATTCAGCGCGACGGTGGCAGTCAGGGTTCTGTAGCTCTCTTGCACCGGTTCTAGTGCGTAGACATACGTACTCGGTGCGTAGCTCGCCTCGATGAGGGCAAAGTAGCCGAGGTTTGCTCCTACGTCGAGCACTACGTCGTCCTTCTTTAGGAAGTGGTCGATAAAGTACAATGTCGATGTATACTCACGCCAGTCGTTCGTTAGCAATTGTTTCGATAGTCCCTTGTCCTGGAGACTGAGCGTGAAGAGAAAGGCAACGTTCTTGCTGAGCTGGAGTTTTCGCGTGAGGTACTGCGCCCGCACGCGACGGAGCGTGAGGATCAATGGCACCTGTCTTAGGCGCCTTATTGCTGCGTTCCCGTAGGTATAGAGGGCATGACGAATTGACATGGTGTTCTTCCGGGTAGAGAGAGCCGATGGAAGTGTCTAGCTCAGAGGTCTTGCGCGGAGTTGCGGGTGAGCCGCTCCGCTTTCGAGTGTCCGACTGTAAGGGTTGATCTTGGAGCGATCGAGTGTCACGCTGCGTTGGCATGTTGCTCAGCCGGGTGCGTCTCCGGCGCCAGAGTGGTTACAAAGCGGTGGCCCAGGCGTTTTGGCTCCGGTCCAGGCCGTCGAGCACAAGGTCTTGGCTCCCGTGTTTTATGAACGCGCCCGCCGCCTGTGGGCCGCGACCGAGTCGCTGGCGATTGGGTATGGCGGCGATGCGTTCGTGTCGGCGGCGACCGGCCTGGCGCGATACCGCTGATCCGCGTGGGTGCGACCTCGCCGTTGTCAAGAGCAGCGACTGTGTCCTGAGTTCAGCAACGAGCGGTGTCCTGCGATCAGCAACGGATTTGTCCCTTGATCGCCGACCCGCTCCGCCCCCCAGCCGCGGGGTGAGGGGGCGGGGCCGGCCGGCTTACGGGACGCCTTTACGCCGCATCCATGGAGTCGTTGTCGGGCGGCGTCTGCGGCGGACGCCGTCCCAAGAGACCGGCTTTCCGTTTCTCGCGGAGCCGGTAGCTATCGCCCTTGATGTTGACGGTCGTGGCGTGGTGCAGCAGCCGGTCCAGAATCGCCGTGGCCAGCACCTGGTCGTTGAAGACCTCCCCCCAGTCCGTGAAGCCCTTGTTGCTGGTGACGATCAGCGAGCCGCGCTCGTACCGGCGGACGAGCAGCCGGAAGAAGAGACTGGCTTCCTCGCGGGACAGGGGCAGGTAGCCGAGTTCGTCGAGGACGACGAGCTTGGGATAGGTCAGTTGCTGCAGCGTCCGGTCGAGGC
>CALMMH010000820.1 GCA_937868145.1 uncultured Phycisphaerales bacterium | reverse complement strand
TTCATAGAGGTCCAGCGAGGCCTCTCCCGCCGTGTTCAGATCCGATGTCTGCCGGTCGAACGACAGGTCCAGGACCAAGTCCTCCCGCAGATAGTGGGACAGTTGCACGAACAAGTCCGAGGAGTTTGTGCCCATATGATGCCCCAGGATTCTCCCCTCGTAGGTGTAGCCGGACGTATAGACGCTGTGTGTGTAAAACAGGTCGCCATAGCCGGACACGTGGTCGTTGGCGTACTCGATGCGGAGGTCGGTCCGGCCGGTCCTGAACAGATCGTTGAATTGAACGCCGAACAAGTCGCCCCATTTGCTCGGCAGTCCCCCTGATTCATCCTCGCCTGCGATGTCCGCGTACAATCGGATGGACCGCAAGGGCGCCGCTTTCCACAGCGGCACGAGCAACGACGCGTCGAAGCCCGCCAACTGGTTGTTCTCGGCCTGCTCGCTAAGGGCGAAGAACATCGTGCCGTAGTCGAAGAAGTCCACCCGCGGCATGCCCCGGCCTCCGAAGGTCACGACCCTGGACGCGCCCAACTCCACCCGGGGATGAGGTTTGACGTTGAGCCGGAGGCCGGAGAGCTTGGCCTCCGGGAAATCCCGATCGTCCTCCAATTGGGCCAGAAACCACTGGCCTCGGACCGGGCCCAGCGGCCGGAAGATCCAGGGGAGTTGGACCGGCTGAGGATTGGTCACCTTGACCATCGTGAAGGGTTCCGCGTTGTTGCTCATGAGCATCGAGCCGTGACGGCCCGGTCCCCACCAGAGAGAGTCCTTTCCTGCCTCGATCTCGAAGCTTCCGAGCATGACTTTGCCGTAGCCTTCGACCAACTCGGCGTCCGCGTCTGCGTCGGTGGAATCCACGTACTCCGGATGCAGGTAGTAGGCGAACCGATCGAACACGGCGCCGCGTGTGGCGAAACCGGCGCGGTAGTTCGAGCCCCGCTGGAACTCGTCGCCCCGGACGTTCTCGATGTCCGGCGTGCGGTTCGCGTACAGGTAGCTGACGTAGGGATCCTCCAGTGGCTTGAGGAAGGATTCGCCGTGCCAGCCTTCAACCAATCCGATGAGGATCAGCTCGCCTTGGTATTCATCCTTGAGTCGGTCCACGAGGGAGTGGAGGATCTCGGGGGCGTCGTTCATCCGTTCCAGGGCGAGCATCGCCTGGCCGATGTGTCGGGCCATCTCGACTCGCGACAGAGGTTTGATCGTCAGCATGGCGCTGTCGATCAGACCGTAATTGGCCAGCTTGTCCACCGCGTCGTAGCTCCAGTGCCCCAGCGGGACATTCGTGGAGACCAGAGCGGGACACGGCAGGGCCGAGAAGACGATGATAGTCAGAGCCAGCGCAATCCGTTGCATAATCCATTTCGTGACAAGACTCAGGGCACTCCGAACCGTTCGATGAAGACTAAACCATTTGAACGGAACGGTCAAGAGTTCGTCATCACAAATGACGGGACCAATCTTATGAGACCTGGAAAAGCCCTTGACAGGTACCCGGCACGTTATAAGATGGGCACAACCTGTTTGGGTGAATGCAAGACGAGTGGCGACGGCGGGGATGCGCGTCGCCCTAGAGGATCCGTCGTTTCGATAGGCGTTTGGAGACCATGGGAGCTGGTTGGGCTCCCTTGGTTGTTTCCTGGGCACAAAGGAGTGTGTAATGAGAGCCTGCAGGCCTTCGCTGGTGCCGGGTTTTCAGTCGATAGAAGGAGCAAGCGGGGTGGGACGGTTGTGCGCACGGGGGCGATCCGAAGCGTGCGCCTTCGCCGGCGGGCGAGGTCTGACGTTACGGGGCGGCTGGATCGCATTGGGGATCTTGTGCCTGGGACCGGCATTGTCGGTCGTCGAGGCGCAATCGGCCCTTCAGTCTTCCAAGCCTCGGACTTCTTCTGCTTTTTCGTCTTCCACTTTCTCTTCGGGGCGGCAATTGCCGAATGGGACAACCATTCCGGCGAACGATCGTTTGACGCAGTTGGCCCGTGAGCGGCTGGGACGGCCCACCACTCTGCTGGGAGAGCCGGACGAACCGAACGAACCCAATGAGCCCAACGAGGTTCAGCTTCGCAGGCCCGGTTGGGAGAAATCGATGGAGCCGCCTTCGAGGATCGAGTTGCTCCTTTCGCGGCAGGGGCCTCCCGAAGTCAACGACGTGTCGCTGCAACTCAAGCAGTTTGGATACAGCGTTTTTAGCAAAGGGGCGAGGACGTTCACTCCCATCAACAACGCCCCTGTCGGGCCGGACTACGTGATCGGTCCCGGCGATTGTTTCACGTTGACTCTCTGGGGCCGCGTCGACGCGCAATATCCTTTGCTGGTGGATCGCAGCGGGCAGGTCGTGTTGCCCGAGGTGGGAGCCCTGCGGGTTTGGGGAATGAAGTTTTCCGAGATGGAGAGTTATCTCCAGCATGAGTTGGCCCGCAAGTTCACGGATTTCCGGATGTCCGTCGCGATGGATCGGCTGCGGACGATCCAGGTGTTTGTGGTCGGAGAGGCCGCCAGGCCGGGAACGTACACCGTCAGTTCGCTTTCGACCGCGATCAGCGCGTTGTTCGCCGCCGGCGGGCCCTCGAAGGATGGTACGCTGCGGAAGGTTCGTCTGGCCCGAAGCGGACAGGAACCGGTGACGCTGGATTTGTACGATCTGCTCCAGGGAGGCGACAAGAGCAAGGACCTTCGGCTTCAGGACGGGGATACGATTTTCATCCCGGTGATCGGGTCGGTGGTCGGCGTCGCGGGGAACGTCAAGAGGCCGGCGATCTATGAGATGGCCGGGCCCACGACCCTGAGCCAAACGCTCGATATGGCCGGCGGCGTCACGTTCTCCGGATGGCTCCAGCGGGTGCAGGTCGAGCGGGTGTACAACCACGAGCGGCGAATCGTCGTGGATTTCGACATGTCTGGCGCGGGAGGCCAGACGCAGACGTCCTCCGTGGAAACGACAGTGCTCCAGGACGGCGACATCGTGAAGGTCCTGGCGGTGCCGGCTCGCGAGGAGAGAATGGTGAGTCTGGAAGGACACGTCGTTCGGACGGGCAAGTGCGAGTGGAAGCCCGGCATGCGGCTCAGCGACGTCCTGACCTCCTATGATGTTTTCCTGCCGCAGCCGAACACCGAATACGCCCAGATCGAGCGTCTGGTCCCGCCGGATCTGCATCCTCTCGTGATCCCGTTCAACCTGGGCAAGCTGCTGGCCGGCGACGAGTCTCAGGATCTGGAACTTTGCCAGTACGATACGATTCGCGTCTTCCGGTGGGACGAGCGGATTTCGCAAAATGTGTATGTCTCGGGCATGGTGTATGATCCCAACACCTATCGCCTGATCCCCGAGATGAAGGTGAGCAACCTGATCGACGCCGCCGGCGGGCTCCAGAAAAACGCTTACCTGCGCACGGCCGAGATCACCCGTCGGCACATCAGCCAGGAGGGG
>CALMMH010000819.1 GCA_937868145.1 uncultured Phycisphaerales bacterium | reverse complement strand
CACCGCGTGACCACGCCGCTGGAACACCGGCCGATGAGTCCGCCGACGAAGAGGCCGCCCGCCACGGAGCCTCCCTCGGCCTTGCAGTTCTCAATGGTCCCTTCCACCTGCTGGCCGACCAGCGTGCCGATGGAGATCCAGCCGCCCTCCGTGTATGGATTGACCAACGTGACGTTCCGGATGGTCGCGTCCCGGGTCCAGGCGAACAGTCCCCCGCCGTAGTTGGCGTACGGGCAGACGAAGTTGCTGATGGAATGCTCTGCGCCGTCGAACACGCCGGTGAAGTAGATCAGTTCGCACCCGATCATGTGAAAGGCCTCGCCGAGCCCAGCCAGGTCGAGATCCGATTCCAGACGATAGTGCCCGTCCCACTCCCCGGGGAACAGTCCAATGGTGTTGAGCTGTTCGACTGTGCGGATCCGATAGGGGTTCTGCGCCGTGCCCCGCCCTTCGTTGTCGGGAAACGCCGCCGTGGTCACGGGCATCCCCGGCCGTTGCTCCCAGGCCAATCGCGGGTACTCGACGCCCTCGGCGATCGTCCAGGCCCCGCCGCGGCCCCAGCCCCGAAAGGTCGCGGCCTTTCGCAGTTCGGCCGTGGTCTTGCCCACCCCGAACGACGACGCCTCCCGGCACAAATCGCTATCCCAGAAGCAGCTATAGCAGAAGCCATGGCAACCCAACACGCCGCCGACGAATGCATTTCCCGAACACCGGCCGGCCGCGTAACAGTTCCACAATTGGCCGTCCGTCCCGCCATTGCCGACCAGACCGCCGACGAACACGTCGCCGCTGACCGAGGCGAAAGCGTAGCAGTCCTTCAGAACCCCACGGCAGGTCCCGATCAGCCCGCCCACGTTCTGTGTTCCCATCACGGTGGCTGTGGAATAGCATTCGCTGAGGGTCACGCTTGTCAGTTGGCGGCCGATCAACCCGCCGACATCCTGGCCCCCTCGGACCTCGCAAGCCGTGTGGCACCGGCTCATCGAACTCAGCGAATCGCCGACGAGCCCGCCGACCATGTTGCCGCCGGAAACAAAGCCGCCGCGGACGGCGCAGCGGAGGATCTGCCCGGACGTCCAACCGGCCAGGGCGCCGACGCTCGTGCTCTTGGGGGCACGGATGTCGACGTCGACCAGAGTCAGGTCGTGGATGTCCGCGGCGCAATACCCGAAGAGGCCGACATACTCGGCGGCGTCGCTTTCGATCTTGAGATTCGAGAGGGTCTTGCCGTTGCCGTCAAAGTCTCCCATGAACGCCATCGAGGCCGTGCCGATCGGCTCGATCGGTTCCTGGAGTCCCGCCAGGTCGATATCCGCCGTCAACTTGTAGTGAACATCCCATCGCCAGTCGCTACGGTAGACGCCGACCTGCCTGAGATGATCGGCCGTGGAGATCAGGTACGGATCCGCCGCCGTCCCGCTGCCGCCGCCGTAGCGGGCCCATGCCAACGGGCACAGAACGCCCAATATATAGACCGCCCCCAGAACTCCCCACCGCACGTTCCTCTCCATCTTCCTACCCTTTCCGAATCCCGCCGCAATCCAACGCGAGCATCACAATGCCTGACGATCGACCGGGACCTTCGCCCCCTGTGTCCCTCGGCTCACAACCAACCGCCATTTTATCATCCACCCCGTCCCTCCACAAATGATTCCGTCGCCGGGCATCCAACCGGGGCATCACCATCCTCGCGCGAGCACCGTGGACTGGTCGCGTTCGTGGCGTGCGTTTGACGCTCTATGGGTACCAGCGGAGAGAGGGGCCAGGTCTGCCCCGGAGGATGGACCGTCCGTCCGTGACGAGGGGCTCTCCTGGCGGACGCGTGCGAGACCGAGCCCGAAGCTCTGGGAGGACCTGCGTGAGATCCCGATGTGTCGAGCTTCCCAGTGGGTCGGGGCGCGTGATTGTTCGCCCGCACGGCGAGAATTCGTTTGCACTCCCTCTCCGCTGGTACCCCGAAAGCGATAAACGCATCCCTCGAATTCGGAATCCCCAACTCCGCCGACACGGGACGCAACTGCGGACATGCAACCACGGACTTGCGACAGCGCAGAAAAAAAATCAGCATCTTTCCCAAAATATGCTTGATTGCCTGAATACCTAGCAGTACTATGCATTGCAGTTCATAGCATAAGGGAGGTTACCGGATATGTCAGTTTCGAAAGATCTGGTTGCGGCGTCGGCGACTCCGCTGATCTTATCTATCCTCGCGGAGGGGGATAGCTACGGATACGCGATCATCCAGCGGGTTCGCGAACTCTCCGGCGGGCAGATGCAGTGGACCGACGGCATGCTCTACCCGGTCCTGCACCGACTGGAGAAGCAGGACCTCATCGAGTCCTACATGAGCACCGCCGAGTCGGGACGCCAGCGGAAGTACTATCGCGTGAAGAAAAGCGGAACGAAGGCGTTGGCCGAGCACAAGAACCAGTGGCTGCTCGTGCACAACACCCTCCAACAACTCTGGGAGAAGAAGCCATGTCTGACGTAGAAGCGAGGATCGAGCAGTGGCGTGCCGGCCTGGCCGGGTCGGAATTGCTGAGACAATCGGACATGAGCAAACTGGAGAGCCGCCTCCGCGAAGAGATGGAACGCCTGAAGACCGCTGGCCTACGCGACGACGAGGCGTTCCTCATCGCGCGACGCCGGCTCGGGGACATGGGCGTTCTGAAGGAGCGACTCGTCACGGCGGACCCGCGTCAACGCGTGTCCAATCGGCTCTACTGGATGGTCCTGGGCATCCTGAGCTATTACGTCCTGGGACCGCTGAGCAGCCTTCTGTCGCCGCCGACCGCGTATCTCGTCTATCGAGCCGGCCTGCGTGGCGCGTTCCTCGCTTGCTTTGACATCATAGCATGCACCGTCGTCTATGTCCTCGTCGTCTACTTCCTGCTGCGATACCTGGCCTTTCACTGGCGTTCTCGCATCATGACAAAGGGGACTGCGGCTTCGATCTGCGTGGGCGTGCTTGCGGCCGGTGTGAACCTGCTGTTGTGCTGGATCACGGGACTGGCCGACGATCACATCTGGAATTGGTTCATGCGGTCGACGGAACATCAAGCGACAATGATGCTCCCGGAGTTCTCCGCCGCAGTGGTATGGTGTGCGACGATGACGCTCCTGTTTGCCGGAACCCTCGCCGTCTTTGCACGGCGGAGCAGGACGGAGTGAAATCCGACAGCCTGTAACGATAATGGGAGAGACAATCATGTCTGACGTGGAACAGCAGATCGAACGATGGTGGGCCGACCTTGCCGGGTCGGAGTTGCTCAGACAATCGGATGTGAACGAGTTGGAGAACCACCTCCGCGAGGAGATGGCTCATTGGGAGACGCGGGGTTTGTCCGATGAGGAGGCGTTTCTCGTCGCCCGGCAACGACTCGGCGATACGGCCACCCTGGAAGAGGAGTTCGCCAAGGTGCACCCGG
>CALMMH010000818.1 GCA_937868145.1 uncultured Phycisphaerales bacterium | reverse complement strand
CAGGCCGTCACGGCCGATTCGTGGGCCAAGGAGGTCGAGAAGCGGACGAACGGGAAGGTCAAGATCACGATGTACGCCGGCGGAACGCTGACCAATCCGCAGCAGTGCTATGAGGGCGTGATCAACGGAATCTCGGACATCGGCATGAGCTGTTTCGCCTACACGCAAGGCCGATTCCCGCTTCTGGAGGGATTGGATCTGCCGCTGGGGTATCCCAATGGCCACGTCGCGACGCAGGTGGCCACGGAACTGACGCAGAAGTATCAGCCCAAAGAGGTCGCGGACACGCACATTCTGTACGTCCACGCTCATGGGCCCGGCCTGTTGGCCTCGAAGAAGCCCGTGCGGACTCTGGACGAGATCAAGGGGCTGAAAATCCGTGTTACCGGCAACTCCAAGAAGCTGGTGGAAGCCTTGGGCGGTACGCCGGTGGCGATGCCTCAGTCGGACACCTATGAGGCCCTGTCCAAGGGCGTCGTGGATGCGACGCTGTGTCCGATCGAGACGCTCAAGGGTTGGAAGCAGGGCGAGGTCATCAGTTCCGTGACGGACGCCACCGCGGTCGGCTACACCACCGCGATGTTCGTCGCGATGAACAAGGCCAAGTGGGATGCGCTGCCGGCCGATGTGAAGAAGACCATCACCGAGGTCAGCGCCGAGTGGGTGGCCAAGCACGGGCAGGCCTGGGACCAGGCCGATGTGGACGGCCGCGAGTTCGTCAAGAGCCTGAACCGTGAGATGATTTTGCTGACCCCCGAGCAGCAACAGCAGTGGAAGGATGCGGTCAAACCGGTGCTGGAGGCTTACGTGGTCGCCGCCAAGGCCAAGGGCCTTCCCGGCGACCAGTTTCTCAAGGACGCCCAGGACCTGATTGCCAAGTACTCCAAGTGATAGGTTGATCAGTGAGCCAGAGTTCACAGAAAACAACTGCTGTTCGGGGTGATCCTTTTTACATATCCGCCTTGCGCAAAGTCGTCAGTGCGCTCGGGGTTCTCGCGGGCGCAGCGGTCGTGGCGATGATTATCGTGACGTGCGTCGACGTCGTGGGCCGGCGGTTTGGACACCCGCTGACAGGCGCCTACGACATCGTTGAAATCCTCGGCGCTATCACGATTGCCGGCGGACTGCCGTACACGACCGCGTGCAAAGGCCACGTTGCTATCGAGTTCTTCTTTCAGCGGCTCTCCCGCACCGGGAAGATCGTCGTCGATACGATTGTGCGGACCATTACAACCTCCATGTTCGCATTCCTCGCGTGGCGATTCATCCAATACGGCTTCGAGTTGAAGGCCAGCGGACAGGGCACTCCCACCGCGGGTTGGCCGATCTTCTGGTTGCCCTGGTGGTTCTCTCTGTGCTGCGGCGTGATGGTCCTGGTCAAGGTGTACCATCTGACGCACCCCGGGAAGGAGCTGATGAAGCCGTGACCCCCGAACAGATCGGCATAATCGGTTGCATCGCTCTGGTCGTGCTGCTGTGCAGCAGCATGCCGGTGGCGTTCGCTATGGCGGTCGTGGGGTTCCTGGGCTTCGCGGCGGTCGTGCATTGGAACTGGCACGCGGCCGTGAGCATGATGACGCTCGATTTGTACAAGACTTTCGCCTCCTACAGTCTGACGGTGATCCCGCTGTTCGTTCTGATGGGGCAAATCGCGTTTCACGGGGGCATCAGCCGGCGTCTGTTCGACGCGGCGTATCACTGGCTGGGCCCGCTGCGGGGCGGTCTGGCGATGGCGACCGTCGGGGCTTGCACGGCGTTCGGCGCCATCTGCGGATCGGGGCCCGCGACCTCGGCCACGATGGCGTTGGTGGCGATTCCCGAGATGAAGCGGTACAAGTACAGCATGGAGCTGGCCTGCGGGACCGTCGCCTCCGGCGGGACCATCGGCATGATGATTCCGCCCAGCGTCGTGTTCATCGTCTATGCGATTTTGACAGAGCAGTCGATCGGCAGTCTCTTCATCGCGGGGATTCTGCCGGGACTTCTTACGGCGTTCTTGTTCTGTGTGACGATCTACTTGCAGTGTCTGCGTCGTCCCGAACTGGGCCCGGCGGCGCCTTCGTCGTCCTGGAAGGCGAAACTCCTTTCCTTGCGAGGAGCGTGGGAGACGCTGGTTCTGTTCTTTGCCGTCATGGGCGGCATGTTTTTCGGGTTCTTCACGCCGACGGAAGGGGCCGCGATCGGAGCCGCCGGCACGCTCGCCATCACGATGATCAAAGGCCAGCTCAGCTTCGCAAAGTTCGTTCAGTCGCTCAAAGAGACGCTGCGGACCTCGGTGATGGTGATGATCATCGTCGCCGGCGCCGTGGTCTTCGGCCACTTTCTGGCCGTGACGCGGGTTCCCTTCGCGATGGCCAATTGGCTGGGCGGCCTGGCTCTGCCCGGCTGGGTGATCATGGCTTTGATCACGATTTTCTACCTGATCGCCGGCTGTTTCGTGGACGCTTTGGCTCTGGTTTTGCTGACGATTCCGATCTTCTACCCGGTGGTGACGAACCTGGGCTTCGATCCGATCTGGTTCGGCGTGATGATCGTGCTGGTGACGCAGATGGGCACGATCACGCCGCCGGTGGGCGTGTGCGTCTACGTCGTCAGCGGCATCGAGCGGGACGTGCCCCTGGAGACGATCTTCCGCGGCGCCATCCCGTTCCTGCTGGCTCTGGTCGTCGTCGCGATCCTGCTGATCCTGTTCCCGTCGATCGCCCTGTTCCTGCCGGGCTTGCTGCATCCGTAGCAAAATGCCGTTTACGCCGCTCCATTTTGGGCCGCACGCTTGCGTCGCACTGCCTCTGCGTCGCTACGTCGACCTCCCGGTGTTCCTGTTGGCCAACGTCGTGGTGGACATCGAGCCTCTGTTGGTCCTGACATTCAACCTGAGCTATCCGCTTCACGGCTATTGTCACACGCTCCTGATCGGCGGCCTCCTGGGCTTCCTGCTGGCGACGATTGCCTTTCCGTTTCGGGGCGTCCTCAGAGCCGCCATGCGACGGGCCCGTCTTCCGTACGAGCCATCCTTTATGAAGATGGCCATTGCCGGCGTGGCGGGGGCGTGGCTGCACGTCCTTTTCGATGCGACGATCTACCACGAGATCGACCTGTTCTGGCCGATTTACGGCAATCCACTCTACGGCCTGTCGTCGTACCAGGCCTTGTCTCGCCTTTGCCTGGCCTGCTTCATTCCCGCCTTCGCGATCTACGTCTTCATTGTGGTACATACCGAACGCCGAACCGCAGACAGTTGACGCGTAGTCCGGCTCGACCTTGTTGGAATGTCCCCGAGCGGCGGAATTGCCCTCGACGCTGCCCGTCGCGGGCAGGCGATCCCGACAGATGTGTTCAGAGGCCGGGCGTCGTGCAGACAATCGCCGTCAATAGAGTAAGCAGGATTCTGATCGAGTTGTTCTCTCCGCCGATCCGCATGGGGCAGGGGCCGTCCCACAAGAGCCTCACGTTCTTTCCACGACGACCCTATTGTACACGTGACGCTCCGAGAAGGCAATGTGGATGAGCGACCAAAACACCGACGGGTGTGACTTCGTCCCCGATCGTCACACCCGTCGCCTCCGTTGTCGTCAAATGGCGGCAGTCTGTCGACGGCCACTCGTCATGTCTCGATCAATGAGCCCCGGCCTTGAGCTTTTCGAGTTCCGCGGCCGTGACGTATTCGACGCGTCCGTCGCCATAGAGCACGTTCGTGCCTTTGCCGTCCTCCCGTTCGAGCAACATCTTGCAGTACAGGATCGGCGTGCGGCTCGCCTCGCTCGATTCGAAATCCTCGCGCTTGAGCGACGGGAATCCGCCGGGGCGAAAGTATCCTGCTTGTGTCACGTACCCCACCGGAGCTATACGCACATCCTGGTAGTGCCCGTCGAAGAACACCTGCTTGGGGAGTCTGAACTTCAGCGACCACGGCCCCTTCGGCAGGTCGCTCCCTGGGTGTTCTCTCAGGCAATCGACGTAAGCGAGATGGAAGGC
>CALMMH010000817.1 GCA_937868145.1 uncultured Phycisphaerales bacterium | reverse complement strand
CTGCTCGCGGGCGTGCTGGCTGGCGCCTTCGCCGATGGCCAGCATCGCGATCACCGACGAGACGCCGAACACGATGCCCAGCGTCGTCAGCGTGGACCGGAGCCGGTGCATCCACAGGCTCTTGAGCCCCAGGACGAACGTGCGTTTCAGACGGAAAAGGGAAAGGCTCATAATCAGTTGACCGTTATTTCCTTCACGCGTCCATCGAGGATGTGGACGACCTTTTGGGCTCGTTTGGCCACGCCGGTGTCGTGCGTCACGACGATGAGCGTCTTGCCCTGCTCGTGCAGAGATAAGAGCAGCTTCAAAACCACAGCCCCGTTCTCCGAATCGAGATTGCCGGTGGGTTCGTCGGCCAGCAGGATCAGCGGGTCGTTGGACAAAGCCCTCGCGATGGCGACCCGCTGCCGCTCGCCGCCGCTGAGCTCGGAGGGATGGTGCTTGATGCGGTGGCCCAGGCCCACCATGGCCGCCAGTTCCTCGGCCCGCTCCAGACTCTCCCGCTCGTGCCAACCCTGGTAGTACATCGGGACCTCGATGTTCTCGACGATGTTGAGTTGCTCAATCAGGTTGAACGACTGAAAGATGAAGCCGATGCGAGCCCCGCGAATGAGGGACAGCTCGTCGTCGTCCATTTGCGAGACGTCGTCGCCGCCAAGCACGTAGCGGCCCTGCGTCGGCCGGTCGAGACAGCCCAGGATGTTCAGCAACGTCGACTTGCCCGAGCCGCTGGGACCCATGATCGCGATGTGCTCGCCCGCCTGGACGCTCAGGTCGATGCCGCGCAGCACCTGGAGTTCGGTCGTCCCGACGCGATAGCTCTTCTGCAATCGATCAAGCAGAAGGATGGTCGGATCCGATTCCGATGCTCCCCGGCGGGGAGATGAATTCACAGAAGGATGGTTGACGGTCATTTGCCCGCCCCATTCGTCTTGTCGCTCGGACTGGTGGACAGCAACTTCGGCGGGCTCAGAAGAACTTCCTCGCCGACTTCCAGGCCGGAAAGAATTTGGACGAACACATCGTTGAACGCGCCCGTCTCCACCACGTGAGACTCGGGACCGCCGACGGAATAGACGTAGCAGACCTTCTTGCCGTCGCGATTGGCGACCACCTGGACCGGGACAATCATCGTGTCGTGCAACTCCTCGACGAGGATCTCGACCTTGGCCGACATGCCCGGCTTGATGAAGTCGTGCGAACCGTCGATGATCACGTGCGTCGTGTAGACCTTCACGCCGGGATCGAGCCAACCTTGCTGCGGATCCGGCAGCGGAGCGACGCTGCTGACCCGGCCGGGAAACGCCTGATCGGGAAACGCCTCGACCGTCACCTTCGCCTGCTGGCCCACCTTGACCTTGTCCACGGACGACTCATGGACCGCCAGTTCCACGCCCATCAGGCCGGAGTTGGGAATTGTGAGGATCTTCTGGCCTTTGTGCACCATGTCGCCGATCTCGATGGGATCCTCGCGTCGCTGACGCCAGTCGTCGCTGGTTCCGTAGATTGCGATGCCCGGGCTCGGCGCCCGCATGATGCAGCCGCTGATCTGCCGCTGCAGCTTGGCCACGCGAGCCTCGTGCAGTTCGTAAGAGGCTCGGGCGCTCTCAAGCTTCGCCTGGGCCTGCGCCAGCCGAGATCGGTTCCTCGCGTGCGTGCGCTCCAGTTCCCGCTGGGCCTCGCGGTAATCGCTCAGGAACTTGCGGGTCTCCTTGGGGAAGTCATATCGTCGATACAGATCCAACGTGTCCGAAGCCTGCTCGCTCTGAATCTTGTAGCTCTGGACCGTCAGTTCCTTCTGCTGCACCTCGATCTCAGGGGCGTAGTTCGCGTCGCGAAGCTTCTTGCTCGACGTGAGTTCCTGATCCGCCTGCGTGAGCTTGGCCTTGGCCAGAACGATGGCGTCCTCCAACTCCTTGAGCTTCTGCTTGGCCGCTCCGCCTTCGCTGCTCGGGTCTTCCAGGAGCGTCAGCAACGCCGTGACATCAATCGGGGCGTTCGGATCCCGGTCCACATCCTCGACCAGCTTGCCGGCCACCGCTTCGCCCAGGTGCTTGCGCAAATCCATCAGGCCGAACTGGACCGCCAGTTCCGCCTCGGCCAGGTCCGACTCGTTCTGCTTCTTCTGGATCAGAAGGCCTTCCTGAGCCTCCGTGTAGGACGCCTTGGCGGTGGAGAAGACGACCTGTTCCTGGTTGAGATTGTCCTGGAGGTTGGAGGAGTTCAGCTCGCAGATGATCTTTCCGCCCTCGACGTCCTCCAGGGTGATCACCGAGCCCTCCGGCACGATGCTGACGATCTCCATGCCGCTGCCTTCGACCTCGCAGATCACATCCGTCGACTGCTGGGCTTTGACGTGGCCGCTCTCGACGACCGTGATCGTCAGATTATCCTTGCGGGCCTCGAAGGTTCCGGGCTTGCCGCTCGCATCGGTCGCCTCGGCCGATCGTTTCGAGATCACAAAGCCCGAGACGAGCAGCACGGGAATCATAAGAACGAACCATCGCCACCGCGACTTGCGACGGGCGGACGCGGGACGTGACGGACGTTGTTGTTGCGGACCAGTCTTGTGCTCAGTCATGCGTGTTCTCTTCCCACATTCCATCCGGCCGAACCTGCAACACGCCGATGTCGCGGAAGAAGTTCAGCTTGGCAATTGTATGATCGACCAGGGCCGCCGTCAGACTGTTCTGCGCCAGCAGCAGGGCGTCCTGGGACTCCAACAAATCGCGGGTGTTGGCCCGTCCGGCCTCCCACAACAGCGGCGAGACCGCCACGCGCTGCTGCGCCAGGTCGAGGCTCTTGCGCTGCGTGACGTACGATTCCGCCTCCTCCTGCAGCTTGCGATACGCCTGACGGACCTCCAGCTTGACCGTGTCGAGGTCGTTCTCGTATTCCCGTCGTTGCTGATCCAGCGAAATCATCGCTTCGCGGTAGGCGTTCCGCTCGGCCTTTCGATCCAGCGGCAGATCCGCCTCGATTCCCAGGCCATAGTCGCCCCGGTGAAACTCGATGCGATTGAATTCGGTCCCGCCGCCGGAGTCGGCCCCGGCGCTGGCGACAAGATTGAGCTCAGCCCCGAGATTGTCGGCCGCCACCATGACCTTGCGTTGGGCGTCGTCGACGCTGTCGATGCTGTTGGCCAGGTCCAGCCGCCGGGCAAACGCCGCGCCGAGCGCATCGGCCAGCGTGTATGCAGGCTGCGTGATGCCCGCCTCTTCGAGCGACTTGAGCTCGTTCTGGTCCAGCACGACATCCGCGTCGGTCGGCAGGGCCAGCCGGATCTTGAACTCGTCCAAACGCTGCTCATACGTCTGTTGGGCCCGCAAGAGGCTGTCCTTGGCGTTCAACTCGCTCTGCTCGGCCTGGTCCACCTGGTACCTCGCGGTCCGCCCTTCCCCCGCTTCCATCTCGAGACGTTTTCTCAGCTCGACCTTGCTTTCGTAACTGTTCCGGGCGTTCGTCACGGAGTCCCGCTGTTGCAGGACGCGGTAATAGTCGTCCACGATCGACACCACGAAGCTCTGGCGATACCGATTGAACGAGCGAATCTGATAGAGGACATTCCGTTCGGCTTGGGTCAGGTTCTCCTGGGCAATCTCTCGTCCGGCGCCCCGCAGCAAAGGCTGCGTGACGGTGGCTCCCAAGACCGAGCCCAACGACGCGCTCGGGTCGCCGGTGAGAAACCGGGTCCAGTCCAGCGCGATGCTGGTGGCGATCTGGGCCCCGCCGGCCAAGGTCTGGTTGAATCCGAGTTCGCCTCCGGCGTCGACCGTTTCATCCGCTTCGTCCCGGGCGTACCCTGCGTCCACTGTGGCAAACCACCGACGGGCAAACCGGTGACGGGCCAGGGTCAGATCCAAAGCCGTCAGATAGAGCTGCTCTTTCTGACGCTGGTACTCGCGGTTGTTCGCAGTCGCCAGCGACACCGCGTCCGACAGCGACAACACGCCGGAATAGACGGCCCCCGACGTCGGGACGTCGTTCGGTCCGGCCGGAACGTCCTGGATTGTATAATTGACCCTCTGCCCGAAATTGGGGTCCCATTTGTTGTCGATGATCTTGTAGACCTCTTCGTCGGCCTGGGCCTTGTAGCGATCGGGACTGCATCCCCAGCACAACGATAGGAGAATCAATGCGCATACCGTCTGCCCAAAACGGGACACGCTTGCGGATCTGTACGACCAACTGAACGATCGGTGCATCTGAGGCAACCAACTCCTATACGAAATCTGACAGAAAAAACGTACCATACATATGACACACGCCGAGACATTTTGCGAGAAAAATGCGTCGGCAAATCACGGCCAACAACAAGGTGCGTCGCACACGTGGCAGGACGATCCACGCGGAATGCTCGAATCGCTCACCCGCGAGTCCTCCGAACGCACAGGACGGCGTCGCTGTCGAAAGGAGATTGTAAGACTCGCTTTTCTCCGCCGGAGAGCGTCTCGCCCGGCGTAGTCGCGCCATCTGTGGGATTGAGCCATTCCACAGAAAGCGTCCCCTGGGCCGCGG
>CALMMH010000816.1 GCA_937868145.1 uncultured Phycisphaerales bacterium | reverse complement strand
GGCCTCTCCCCATCCATATAACCCACCTTGGCCTCGAACGGATTCATTGCAGGTTGATCCAGGGCAACTTCCCCAGAGGATTGTAGGGGAACAAGGAAAAAGGGACAAGTGAAAAGGAAAAAGGGGGCGACGGGACACTGCGTTAGAACGTGCAAGCGTAGAAGCGTGGCGGCCTGGGACCGCCTGAGGCGTTATGACGGTTCTTACCCGAGGTCCTCCAGCAGCCTGCCGATCTGTTCGGGCGAGGGGAGTTGGCCCTTCAATTCCTTGGGCAATCGCCGGACGATCCGGTAGGTGGCCACGCCGATGGGTTTTCGGGCGTCGCGAAGAGCGTACTCCACGATGGTCCGGCGTTTCTCCTTGCATAAACAAGATGATTCCGATGGACGGGTTTTCGCCTTCCTCACGCGCGAGGTCGTCGAGTGCGGCGAGGTAGAATTGCATCTTGCCCACGTATTCCGGTTCGATCCTGTACCAGGACGCTGCGGGCGTGCATGAAATCTCTGGAGAAAATACGGATTTGTGGATTTGTCGTGCAGACTCTACGATTCTGTAGAAACCTCTTCCATTCCTGTTGTAGTCTCCTTGCTTGTAACCTCTTCTTTGTCCTGGACTTAAGGTGTTTCTGCCTTCGCTTGCCCGCGTGGCATGCGTCTTGCATAAAATCTGAATAAGCATGGCGGCGCTGTGCGGGCTGATTCCGGGATGATGGGCATGAACCTGTTTACCTATGGGTCACTGATGTTCGACGAAGTCTGGTCGCAACTGGTGCGTGGCGACTACGTCAAGCGGTCTGCGCGGCTGCAGGGGTTTACGCGCCGGCGGGTCCACGGCGACGTCTACCCAGTGATCGTTCGATCACATGAGTGCGACTGGGTCGATGGCGTCGTCTACTTCGGCGTCGACGAGGACGACCTGAAGCGGCTGGACGTCTTTGAGGCCGAGCCGTACGATCGCCAGACGCATATCGTCGTGGTCGACGGTTGCGAGAGGCACGGGGCTGATGCTTACGTTCTGAAGGACTGCTACCGACACATGATGCACGACTGCGAATGGGACCCGCAGTGGTTCGAGCGGGAGGCCCTGCCTATCTTCATCGGCAGTTACAGGGGCTTTCGCTGAGATTGCCGGCCGGGCGTGCAAGAGGCTGCGCATCCTGTGTCGTCATCCCGGTTGCGAGGAATCCCTCTGGTGTTTTTGCGTTTCCCATGGTATCATTCTGCCCGCGTGGCAGTGGAATGCCCGGTCATGTGGATCTGTGGTGGGATTGGGAACCGTATACGGGTTTCGTGTTGAAGAACCCTGACGCTGCTGTCACGCAACAAGGATGTGGATGTGAATGGGGTGTGACGATGCGTCGGATAGTTGGTGTCTGTCTGGTGGTTGCGTTCTTTGTCACGGCCGGCTGGTGTGAGGAGGCCCAAACCGAAACGACGGTTGCCGAGGCGGTGGAGGAAGGGCCTTCGGTCCATGTGGGCGGCGGAGCCGTCATCAGCTCGCAGCCGTACGTTGGGACTGATACACGCGTGTATCCCTTGCCGCTGTTCACTTACGAGGGCAAGAAGCTGTACTTCCGCGGTGTCGTCGGCGGATATTGGTTGTACTCCTTTGACGGCATATCGGTCGGCCCTGTGATCCGGCCTCGTTTCGAAGGCTACGAGGAGGACGACAGCTCGGAACTGCACGGCATGGACGACCGGGACTGGTCCATCGATGGCGGGCTGGGCCTCTCCTGGCTGACCGACATCGGGCTCTTCGTCGCGACTTTCGTCACGGACATGCTGGGTCGCCACAACGGCCAGGAACTCGATTTCAGCTACACGATTCTGTTCAAACGGGCGGGGTTCGACTTCATTCCGTCAGTCGGCGTGCGGTGGAAGAGCGAGAACCTTGTCGACTATTACTACGGGGTCGATGACGACGAGATCCGCTTCGATGGGGCGGTTTCGCGGGGGTCCTACGACGGCGATGACGCGGTAGATCCCTATCTCCAACTGGCGGTTCGCCGCAAACTGAACGATCGTTGGAGTCTGCTGGGGGCCGTGCAGTACGAGTGGCTCGACAGTGAGATCACCGACAGTCCCGTCGTGGACGACGACTACGAGGTCTCCTTCCTGCTGGGCATCCTGTATTCGTGGTGAGATCCAGCGTTCGGGCTTCTACTTCGGGACGATTTTGAACGCGACGTCGTTGCCGATGTGGGACGCGTGGCCCTGGGTCGTCGTAAGCTCCGGGATCGTGACGGTGAGCTTGCCATCCCGGCAGGGTAGCGTCTGAGCGTCGAGATAGCGGCCCCGCCACGTGCGATAGAGCCGGACTTCGTAGTTCCCGGCGCGAAGGCCGGAGATCGTGAACAAGTCGTTCGCTGCGCTGGTCCGCGGATTGACCACCCATCCGAAGATCAATTTGTCGCTCTTCATGGCCCAGGCGTCGCAGTCGCCGGCGGCAATCTCGGCCGGCGCCAGATCGAGCCGGGCGAAATCGATGTCCTCGACGAATTGTGCGAAGCACCGCATCTGATTGGTGACGACGCCATCATTGAGCCAATCAGAATACGCCCACCAGAATGGCGTGCAACACAGGCCGTTGGCCAGACCCGCCCAGAGAGCATTGTGGTACATGGCCAGATAGCCCGGCGTGCCGGGCTCGTAATAGGTGTGGTCCCAGCCGCATTCGCCGACGATGGCGGGCTTCTCGAAACCCGTCCAGAGATTCTTCGCCTGGGTTGCATAGTTGCGATAGCTGAACTGTAGCGGGTCCTCGGTCGCCAGGTCGGGTTTGCCGGTCTTGGGCATGGGGTGCCCCTGGGCCTCGTAGATCTCGCGTGCTGCGATGTCGAAGATCTTGTAGCCTGCCGGCCACCACTGGCCGATGCCGCCGCTCTGGGTACCCGTGGTGGGACGCCCGTAGGGGTCGTGCTCGTTGAAGAACGCGTCCATCTTGCGGCACCACTGCTCCGCGGCTTCCTTGTCGCCCTGTTCCCAGCCCTCGGTGCCGTTGATCTCGTCGACGATAAACCACAGGAACAGGGCCCGGCTATACCCCCAGCGGGCGATCATGTACCGATGGAGCTTCTCCTCATATTTCCAGGCCTCCTCGCTGGCGAAGAAGCCCTTGGCGTCGGTGACGACGCGATAGGGATTGTTGCGGTACCGGGCGTTGCCGCCGCCCCAGACGGCCTGGGAGATGTACGAGTGAAACCAGATGTTCCAACTGATGTGGATGTCGCGCTGCTCGCACCACTCGAAGAGCTGGTCAAGCCGGCCGCAGCGGTTCTCATCGTAGCGACCCAGACCCGTGCCCATCGTCTCCAGCGGCGTATGGTAGAAGCTGATGAAGTTCACGCCGAGCTGCTGGAGTCGGTCGAGGCCGGCCTCGGTGATCTGGCCTCGCTCGAACAGTTCGTAGCCGTCGTTGTACCACAGGCCGACGCCGTAGACGGATGCGCCGTCGGTGTAGGCGAGGTACCGCTGATTGGGTGCGATGCGGACGAAGCCGTGATGGGCGGACTCCACGACAGTGAATGTGCGAGGCTGGCTCTGGGCCGTGCCCTGGCGGTCGGTGACTTTGACCACATAGGTCCAGTCCCCTGTCTCCGTCGGCGAGAACCGCACCATCCACAGACGCGACCAGTCGGATGGATTGTAGAAACCCCAGATTGTCCACTGCTTGCCAGAAGGCGAAGTGAATTCGGCGCGCAGGTCGATCTCTTCGGGATCGTACGGATTGGTGTATGCTGCTTCCAGGTCGATGCGGAGTTCGAATTTCTCGTACAAACCCGCCGTACGGGATACGGCCTGGACGGAGGAAATCACGGGTTCTCCCGCCGACAGCGATGCGGCCGCGGAAAGCCCGACAAGCAGAGAGAGCAACGTGCGTGTATGCATGTGAACCTCGAGTTACTTGTGGGACAGCATTGAATTGGCCCGGCGGATGAACTGGATGGGGAGACCCCAGGGGTCGCGGAGCATCGCTATCCGGTCGCCGGCCGGACTGACGGTGACGTCGCCGACGGCTGTCGCCCCTACGGCCAGGAGCTTGGCTCGGATGGCGTCGACATCGTCGACGAGAAACGCGATATGCAGCATCAGCGGGTCCATGGAGGCATAATCCGGGACCGCCTCCGGCGGGTTATGGTATAGCTCGAACATCATATTGCCGTCAGCGTCGGCCACGAAACGAGCATTGGCCGGGGCTGCGCCTTCCCGCAGGATCTTCATGCCGAGGTGATCCACGTACCACTGTGCCGCCTTGACCGGATCGGCCACGTTCAGTCCGACGTGCTCGAATCGTATTCGATTGACCTGCGACGTGTTTCCGCCTCGTTCGCTTGTCGCGGTTGCCGCAAGGGCCATCAAGCATAGCAGGCTGCCGAGCAGAAGGATCGTAACTGCGCGTCGATGTGTCATTCCAGCCTCCTTTATCTTCCTTCCCACTGGACTTTTGCAAAATGGACATTGGGCCTATATTCTTCAAGGAAATCTTATTCTTCGATTTCCTTGAAGAATCGACGTAAG
>CALMMH010000815.1 GCA_937868145.1 uncultured Phycisphaerales bacterium | reverse complement strand
CCTGGGGACGGTCGGCTCCTTCAACGGCCTGACGCAATTCGCGGGCAACTCGACCGCTGTGGCCCGGGAGCAGGACGGCTATGAATCCGGAAGTCTCTCCAGCGTGTCGGTGGGCGGCGATGGCATCATCGTCGGAGCGTTCAGTAATGGCGTGAAGAAGGACCTCGCGACCCTGGCGGTGGCCTTGTTCAGGAACCCGGCGGGTCTTGAGAGTGCCGGCAGCGGTTACTTCGGCACCTCGGCCAACTCCGGCACGGCGGTGATGACCCAGGCGACGAACAGCGGCGCCGGCTCGATCCACGGCAGCGCTCTGGAGAAATCCAACGCGGACATTTCCACCGAGTTCGTGACTCTGATCGAAGCCCAGAATGGTTTCCAGGCCAACGCCCGAACCATCACGGTGGCAAATGATATCCTTCGTGAACTGACGAATTTGATTCGGTAAAGTGACGTGTCTTGACCTCATGCAGAGTATTGAACACATCCTGTTGGCGTTGCCGGTCATGGAGCGGTTGGAGGCGGTCCGCCGATGGAACAGCGGCCGTCCGTCCGAACACGGCTTCACGCTGATCGCGATCATTCTGCTTGTTGTGCTGGTGTCGTTGTTGATCTGGGTCAGCTATACGCGATGGACGCAGAAACGAAGCCAGACTCGTGAGGTTTTCGCGGAGAACGCGATGCGACGAGGGCTTGGGGCGCGGGATCGCCAGATTCTGCTGGCCATCGTCATGCGAAGCGGCCTGCGACGGACCCATGATGTGTTCACCGCGATCGACGCGTTCGATCGCGGCGCGATCAAATTGATCTCCGAGTGCGTGCGGAGCCGCACGCCGCCGGAGAACGACCAACTGCGTTTGGAGATCGGGCGGTTGCGTGAGAAGCTGGGTTTCCAGATCGCCTCGCCCATCGGGAGCGTCGTCGGACTGGGGCAGGCCAGCAGTCGGGATATCCCGATCGGCCGATCGCTGGAGTTTGTCCGCAGCGTCCCGGGGAACGAGATCGCCGTTCGAGGGGAAGTGGTCCGGAACGATGAGATCGAGTTTGCCGTCAAACTGACGACGCCGGTCGTGAGCCGATCCGGCGAATCCTGGCGAGTGAGATACTACAGCGGTCTGTCGGCCTGGGAATTCGACACCTCGACCGTGCGTTGCGACGGTCGGAGGCTGATTCTGAATCATTGCGAATCGGTGCAGTCGACCAATCGTCGCCGGTTCCCTCGCGTGGCCGTCCGCGGGCACGCGCTGATCGCGTATCTGCCTTTCCGGCAGGGGCACGCCTCGCACGTGGATGTGACGGCCGAGGGCGTGAAGAGCGTTTCGTGGGGGACGGGAAATGCGGCGGTGAGCGAATCGCCGGTCTTCGTTGAAGGGCGTGTGACGGAACTGGCCGGCCCCGGCCTGCTGATTGAAGCGTCTTTCCAGGTGCATCCGGGCGACCGGGTTCTGGTGGTGATCACGCTCGATCGAAGCACGGCGCCGGGCATTCCCGGAGGCTGGGGCACCATCTCCGGGATCGGCCGAGTGAGGCACTGTCGAAGCACGGACACTGGGTCGTCGATTGCCGTGGAGTTCACGGGGCTCAGCGACGCTGAGATCGATGAACTCGCATACATCACCGCCGAGATGTCCTCGCGGGAGAATGACGCCCAGGACCGGGGTCCGGTGGAAGCAACAGGCGTATCTGTGTCCCCGGCGGCTGCGACGCCGGAGCTGACGTAGGATTGGGAGTCTGGCGTGACGGATATCGGAGCCCAAGTCGGTGCGAGTCTGAATGCCCTCACCAGGGAGTTCGACATCATTTCGCACAACATGGCCAACGTGGATACGACGGGTTTCAAACGTCGGTGCAACAGCTTCACGCAGGTGCTCGCAGCCCAGGAGGCGAAGCAGGACCAGAGTGGAACGGCCGAGTCGCAGGGACTCTTCGATTTTTCCCAGGGCAACCTGGTGCAAACGGATCGGACGCTGGATTTGGCGCTGCACGGGGAAGGGTTCTTCGTGATCGAAACGCCCGAAGGCCCCGTGTACACGCGGCACGGCGTTTTCACCACGAACCAGAATGGGCAGATCGTGGATACCGCGGGCCGGATTATCGCGGGCATGGCGGGTCCGTTGATCATGCCGCCGGATGTGGACGCCAACGATCTGTACGTCACGGGCGATGGACGCGCGATCGCGGGGCAGACCGAGATCGGCAAGTTCCGCATCGTGGAGTTTCCCGGCAGCCAGGACAAACTCTGGGCTGTCGGACAGAACTGTTTTCAGGCGCCCAAGGATGTCGACGCGGTGGACTCGGTGGAAACCGTGGTCAAACAGGGATACCAGGAATCGTCCAATGTAAAGCTGGTTGACGAGTTGGTGAACATGATCCTCGTTTCCAGGATGTACGAGGCCAACATGCGACTGGTTTCGGTAAAGAAGGATTCGACGAATGCCGCACTCGGCGTGGCCATGGGATGAAAACGAGGGATGATCGGACGCCGATCATTCCGGATCGATGGAGAAAACATATGCTGCGAGCCTTTTCCACTTCCGCCACAGGCATGGTTGCCCAGGAGATGCTGGTGGATACGATCGCCAACAACCTGGCGAACGTCAACACCACGGGCTTCAAACGCCACCAGATTGAGTTTCAGGACCTGATGTACGCGAAGATGAAAGAGCCGGGCACGGAAATCGCGCCCGGCGTCAACGCCCCGACCGGTATGGAGGTGGGAACGGGCGTGCGGGTCGCGTCCACCCTGCGAGTCTTCAGCGTGGGCGAATTCACCAACACTCAGCGGAGTCTGGACATCGGGATTCGCGGGAACGGATTCTTTCAAGTGCTCATGCCCAACGGGACCATGCGGTACACGCGCGACGGGTCCCTGCAGACCAACGCCAACGGATTGCTCGTCACACAGGCGGGATACCAGGTCGAGCCGGCGATCACGATTCCGCCCGACGCCGCCACGATCGACATCGCCACCGACGGCGCCATCAACGTGACGGACTCCCTGGGAGTTCGCACCGTCGTCGGCACGATCCAACTGGCCCGCTTTGCGAATTCGGGCGGCCTCGTCAGCCAGGGCGACAATCTCTACTCGCCCAGTGACGCGAGCGGTCCGGCGGTGGTCGGGACCGCCGGACAGGAAGGTTTTGGGGACATCCAGGCGGGATTCCTCGAGAAGTCCAACGTCAACATGGTGAACGAACTGGTGAATCTGATCACCGCCCAGCGGGCCTACGAGATCAACTCTCGGGCCATCCGGGCGGGCGATGAAATGCTCCAGAACACGAACAACCTTTTCGGATAGGAGCTGATCATGGATTGTAGTCTCGCGCGTATCGTGTTGGTGGTCGCGGCTATGCTGCCCGCGCGAGCGTTCTGCGCCGAGGAGGCGGAATCCGCCGGGACGCCTTTGTTGCAGATTCATCTGCCTCGCGAGGTGACGGTTCAGGACAGTCTCCTGACGCTGGGCCAGATCGGCGTGATTCGAGGCGAGGCGTCGGAAGTCGCCGTTGCCGGCAAGATCGGCCTGGGACAACTCTCGACTCCGGGACAGAGAGCCGTGTTGGATCGCGCGACGATCCTGAGCCGGCTGGCCTCCTACGGCATCTCGGGCGAGAAGGTCCGACTGACCGGCGCCGACGTGGTGGCGGTTCGCCGCTTCCACAAGACTCTCAGTTCGGAAGAGTTCATCGAAGTCGGCCGCACGTTCATCCGGCAGCATCCTCCGGCCCCGTTGATCGCGGAGATGATCCCTTCGGTCAAGCCGAAAGATCTGGTCCTGTCCAACGACGTGCAGGACCTGCAGGTGACGCCCCGGTTCAGCAAGAGCCAGACGTACGGCCACATCGGGGTGCAGCTCGTCGTGACGGCCGACGGCAAGGAAGTGGGGACCCGGGATATCCTGTTCCGGTTGAAGTACCGAAGTCGGCGCGCCCTGACGGCCCGGGAGGTCGTTGAAGGAACGGCGCTGAGTCCCGAGGACGTCAAAATCGAAGTGGTGGCCTCCGATCGGCCGGAGCCTGCAGGATGGGCTCCTCCATACGGACTCGTCGTTCTTCGCACGGTGCCGGAGAACACGGAGCTTCGGACGGAGATGCTCAGCGTGGCGCAGATGCCTGTGGCGGTTCGTCGCAACGGATCCGTCGTGATTCGGATCGAACAGCCGGGACTGACGATCACCGCGCTCGGCGTGGCGCTTCAGGAAGGCCGGATCGGCGAGTGCGTCAAGGTGCGAAACACCGATTCGAGTCGTGTGATCGTGTGCAAGGTGAACGCCGACGGAACCGTCGAGCCGATGCTGTAAGGATTGATGAAGAAGGAGGCCGGACGCCCCGCGTGGGTCCTCCCTGATTCATAACGAGCAATCGAAAGGGAATCGATGAACAATAAAAGAATGCTTGTCTTTGCCGCCGCAGTCTTGACGTTTGTGTCTGTGGACCCGTTGCACGCGGGATCGATCTGGGGCAAACGGGACAAGAGCATGCAGGCCGTGTATGGCGACGACGTGGCCAGGGGCATCGGGGACATCCTCACGATCAAGATCGAAGAAGAGAGCACGGTGGACAACAAGGCCAAGCGCGACCTGCAGAAGGAAACGGAGCGGTCGAGCCAATTCGACGGCAAGTTGAACATTGATCGCATCGAATCGGGCGACAGTGGAAAGGTCGACCACATTCTCTCGAGCATCCCCGGTTTCACGATGAACGCCGAAGGGACCAATACGCTCAAAGGCAAGGCGGACTACAAGGACGAACGCAGCTTCGTCGACAAGATCACCGTGGTCGTGCTGGATGTGTTGCCCAACGGGAACCTCGTGGTCATCGGCACCCGCGACCGCGACATCGCCGGCGACATCCAGACCCTCGAAGTCAGCGGCATCGTTCGCCCCAGCGACATCGCGTTCGACAACACGGTCAAAAGCGCCCAGGTCGCCAACTTCCGCATCGTCACGAAGAACAGCGGCGTCTCGGCGGCCTATGTCCGGCCGGGCTGGGCGGGGCGGATTTTTGACATCCTCTGGCCGTGGTGATCGACGGAGGAGAGGGCCCGCGATTCGAGCGTCGAATTGAGA
>CALMMH010000814.1 GCA_937868145.1 uncultured Phycisphaerales bacterium | reverse complement strand
AATATGAATTGCTGGCCGTCAATTCGCTGGGCGAGAAGACCCAGGCGACGCCTGCGGTCGCCGACGGCCGGATGTTCTTGAGGACTTTCTCTCATTTGATTTGCGTCGGCGAGAAGTAGGGTGTACCGCATGAGATGGACGACGGGCGTTGTATTCGCGGTTTCAGTGCTGATGTCGCAGGTATGCGCTTGGGGCGGGCAGGAGCCGGTGAAGCGGACTCGCGCGGAGATGGAAGCGTTGATCCAGAAGGAGGGGACTACGCCGCCGGAGTGGTGGGACTCGGTCGAGCTGAGGTATCCGCCGATGCTCGATTTGAACTGGCCGATCAAGGTCGATGGACCATGGGACGCCAACGTCAACGTCGGCCAGTACCTTTGGGACGTCATCAATCCGAATCCCGACCGCTGGAAGGAGGGGATCAAGCTGGTGAATTTCCTGATGAACCGGCACAAGGACGACCGAGCCAAGCTCGCCCGCTCCACCGAGACGCTCGGCCGGATGTATCACGACCTGATGGAGGATTACGCTCGTGCGGTGTTCTGGTGGCGAATCAGCGCCAAGTACGGCGGCTCCGTCGATTCGATCTCGCTCGCCCATTGCTACTGGAAGCTGGGTTGCCGGGAGATGGCGGAAGAGACGCTGTCGCAGGTGCGGTCCGACCGCACGCGTCACGGCGCCTTGATCAAACTCCGGGCGGACATGGGGGATTTCGACAAGGCGTTGCAGCTCGCTGAGCAGAAAGCCAAGGCCGGCTCGCCCACGATCGCATACCTGGCCGCCGGCCACGCCTGCCGTCTGGCGGGCCGGCACCAAGAGGCGCTGGCGTACTATCGCAAGGCCCTCGCCGGCAAGGACGCGAAAGGACGCGAGGGCGACAACAAGAAAGGCAAGGAGCGGGCGCAGGCCAGCATCGAAGCGATCACGTTGTTCGACACGCTGGACGTCGCGCGGGTTCCGGACGGGACGTACACCGCGGAAAGCCTCGCCTACGCCGGGCCGCTGTGCGTCGAGGTTGCGGTCGAGGAGGGGCGGATACTGTCGGTCCGCGTCACCAAGCACGAGGAGAAACAGTTCTACGGCGCCATGGCCGACACGCCGGCGCAGATCGTCGCCAGGCAGGGCGTCAAGGGCGTCGACGCGGTCACCGGCGCCACGATGACTTCAGAGGCCATTCTCAACGCGACGGCCAAGGCCCTGGCCGGCGGCATGCAGAAGGCGGACGGGCGGTGAGCGGGAAGCGGAATCTCTCACGGACGCGCACGGATCGGCACGGACCGGCACGGACGCTCCGCGTTCTGGGGCCGAGCTGGACGGCTTCGCCTCTGCGACGGCTGATCCAGAGCGCGTGTCTGATCGGCTTTTTCGTGTTGTTCTTCTGGGTGTGCTGGCCCTATGGTTCGAAGCAGTATGCGGAAGCCTTCCGGGCTCGCGAGGTCGTCGATGCAGAGCTGTTCCTCATTCTCGATCCTCTGGTCAGCATCAGCACGGCGATCGCAGCGAGAACGCTGGTGTGGTCGCTGGCGGCTGCGGCGGGCGTGATTCTTGTGTCCCTGTTGTTGCCTCGGGCGTTCTGCGGCTACATCTGTCCGCTGGGCACGCTGTTCGATGTCTTCGACTGGCTCGTCGGCGACAGAGTCCGCCTCTTTCGCCTCCAGCGACACGGCTGGTGGAGCCTCGTCAGATACTGCTTGCTTGCCATCGTTGGAATCGCCGCCGTGTTGGGCGTCTTGATGTCGGGATTTGTCGCCGCGATTCCCGTGCTGACGCGAGCGATGCTCTTCGTGCCGGCCCCCGCGCAGACGGGGCTTTTGAAAGGCTGGTAGCTGGTCCCGCCGGCGAATCTCGGCCACGTGTTGTCGATCTTGCTGTCTGCGCTGATGCTGGGCCTCATCTTCCTGGGCCGGCGGTTCTGGTGTCGCTGTGTTTGTCCCACAGGCGCATTGCTTTCTCTTTGCAGCATTTTACGACTGACGGAACGCAGGGTGACAGAGAAGTGCGTCCAGTGCGGCCGCTGCGTCGAGGCGTGCTCGTTTGACGCGGTCCATGATGATTTTTCAACACGCCCGTTGAACTGTGTATCCTGCCGCACCTGCAGCGGCGTCTGCCCTGCGGACGCTATCGAATTCGGATGGCGGCGGCGCTACAAAGGTGCGTCCGGGTGGCAGCGACAAACGCAGTTTGTCGATGGTTCTTCCCAGGGCGAGAATAAGCCATCGACAAGGTCCGAAGACTCCGCTTGTCGCTGCCACCCAGAGAGAGGAATGTCGAACATCGACTCCAGCAAGCCAGCCGTCGCAAGCGGCGGTCTCTCGCGGCGGGGGGTTCTCATCGGGCTGGGCGGCGCCGCTGCCGCGGGTGTCGGTGTGCCTCTGGCGATCGGGAGCGGTCCTGCGACCAGCGATCCGCCGATTCGTCCGCCGGGCAGTGTTCCCGAGGACAAGTTCCTGCCGTTGTGCGTTCGTTGCGGCCAGTGCATCAAGGTGTGCCCCAACAATGTCCTGCAGCCGGCGGGCTTGGAGTGCGGGTTCAACGGACTCTGGGCGCCGCGGGTGGTCCCCGACTGGTCCGGCTGCGAGCCGAGCTGCAACAACTGCGGACAGGTCTGCCCGACCGGGGCGGTGCGGGCGCTGGATCTCGAGGAAAAGCGCGCGGCCAGGATCGGACTGGCCGAAGTGAATTGCGAAACATGTCTGCCGCATGCCGGCCGGGGGGCGTGCCAATTGTGTGTGGATGAATGCCGGATGGCGGGGTATAATGCGATTGAGTTTGTCCGCGTCGGGAGCGAGCTGGACGAGAACGGCGAACCCGTCGAGGGCAGCGGCTATCTGGCTCCGGCGGTTCGCGAAGACCGCTGCGTCGGATGCGGCCTGTGCCAGATGCGATGTCGGAGCATCAACGTCAAGAGCAAGAAGCTGCTGGAGAGCAGTGCGATTCGGGTTGTCGCCGGACCCGGCAAAGAGGATCGCATCGTGAGCGGTTCCTATCGGGCCTTGCAGGAAGAACGAGCCAGGCTGCGACGAGAGCGGCAGGGGGCGACTGAGGAACTCGGCGGGACCGAATACCTGCCCGACTTCTTGAAATGAAAGGAGAATCGAGATGAGCGACATTCACGGCGGACTGACGCGACGACACCTCATGCAATCGGTTTCCGCGGGGCTGGGAATCGGCGCCATGACTGTGCCCCTGGGCCTCGCCCAAACGCAACCGGGCGTCGAGCCGGTTCGACGGGGCGCTCGCCTGCCCCGCGAAGTGTGGATCGCGAGCATCTCGCAGAACGGGCTCGGCGGCGATTCGGTCGAAACGATGACTCGCATGGTCCTGGCGAGGATGAAGGAGGTCGTGCCGTTCGAGCCGGACATCATCTGTCTGCCGGAGGCGTTCCCCTTTGTGAATCTGTCTTCGGGCCGGCCGCCTGTTTCCGAGACGTCGGAGGAGCCCATCGGGCGTTTCTCGCGGCCGTTCGCCGACTTCGCGGCCAAGCACAAATGTCACGTGGTCTGCCCGATCTACACCGTCGAGAACGGTCGGCACTACAACGCCGCGGTTTTCATCGACCGCAACGGTCAATATGTCGGTCAATACCGCAAGATGCATCCGACAATCGGCGAAATTGAGGGTGGCGTCATGCCGGGCAGTCCGCAGCCGCCGGTCTTCAAGACGGACATCGGCGTTCTCGGGGCCCAGATCTGCTTCGACATCGAGTGGTACGACGGCTGGCACAAGCTCCGCGAGGCGGGGGCCGAGATCGTGTTCTGGCCCTCGGCTTTCGGCGGCGGTTCCATGGTCAACACGCACGCCTGGCAGAACAAGTACTGCGTCGTCTCCAGCACGCGGAAGGGCACGACCCAGATCTGCGACATCGACGGCCAGGCGGTCGCCTGCACCGGCCAGTACGCGACATGGGTTTGCACCCCGGTGAACCTGGAAAAGGCGTTTCTGCATTCCTGGCCCTTCTGCGGCCGGTTCCGCGAGATCGAGGCCAAGTATGGGCGGAAAGTTCGCATCCGCACGTTCCACGAGGAGGAATGGACGATCATCGAGAGCCTGGACGCCGACGTCCGGATCGCCGAGATCCTGAAGGAATTCGAGCTTCAGACGCACGAGGAACACATCCGCGAGGCCGACCGCGTGCAGCGCCGGTGGCTCGACAAGCTCACGTGACGCATTCTGACGTGACTCCAAGATTGCGGGCCGGCCTGGGACGTGGTATCCTACGGGTGGCGGGTTCCGACACACCGGAATCGCAACGAGGTCTTGGTTTAAGGAAAGGGGTTCGCAATGAAGCATTCCAAGCACATCACACCGGCCGTCCTGGTGATTGTCGTTCTGTTCTGCACGACCGGGGCGTTCGCCCAGGTCCGCCAGGAGGTTCGAATCCCGGACATCATGGGCTACAAGACGCTCAAGTGTGATTTTCACATGCACACGGTGTTCTCCGACGGGAACGTCTGGCCGACGGTCCGTGTGGAGGAGGCCTGGCGCGAGGGCCTCGACGTGATCTCGATCACCGATCACATCGAGTACCAGCCCCACAAGGACGACATTCCCACGAACTTCAACCGGCCCTACGAGATCGCTCTGCCCGTGGCCAAGGAGCGGGGTATTCTGTTGATCAAGGGCGCCGAAATCACAAGGGACACGCCGCCGGGACATTTCAAC
>CALMMH010000813.1 GCA_937868145.1 uncultured Phycisphaerales bacterium | reverse complement strand
CTCCTCGTTCTCGATTCTTTGCCTGGCCGTGACGCGGTACGGCGCCAGCTTGGCGACGTCCATCGTGTCGAGCGACTTTTTCAGAGGCAGCGGCTCCTTTTTCAGGTAGAGCCCCAGCTTCTGCGTGGCGACGGACATTCCGGCGGCCGCCAAGGCCAGCACGGCGGCGCACACGACGAACGCCGGCTGAAAATAGGTCGCAAGATGGTCCTGTCGGCTATTCATGGTTGGCCCCCTTCCTGACAACCACGCCTTCGCCGGTCTCGGTGTCGTCTTCGATGAACAGGCTGGACATGAACCACGCCAGCAAACCGTAGAGGCCGAAAGCAAGGGGCAGCATCGACAACCCGAGCATGTCGTGATAGACGCCCTGCGTGTACTGCTGGCCGGCCAGGACATAGAGGAATCCGGTGGCGGTCACGCGAACGATGTTGCAGAACACCGCGATGGGCACCGTGCTGGCCAGGAGAACCGCCCGTTGCCAAAAGGGCCGCTCGTGCAGGTAGGCCATCGCCACGCCCAGAGCGAGGAAGGCCATCAGCAGCCGCATTCCGCTGCACGCCTCCGCAACATCGAGGGCCGGCTCCAGTCGTTGCCCCTGGTACACGACTTCGATGATCACGCCGCCGGCGGTGGCTCGCACGTCGGGGATCAGGTTCAGCAAGGCGGTCGCCACGTCGGCCGAGAGCTGCCGCATGGGCATTGTCAAGCCCACGTAGTACCGGCGGGGAAGCGGAACCGCGAACACGAAAAACAGGATCGGCAGCCAGAGGTGGCGAATCAGTCGCCATCCTCCGAGAAACAAAATCACGGCCCCCGCCGCGGCGATCATCGAAATCGGCCGCAGGTAGGCATATCCGGCGGGACTGACGACGTTGAACGCGTAGAAGGCGAGAATCAACAAGAGGAACAACAAGCCGAGGTAGTTCGCGCGAGTCTGGCCCGAGAGCAACCTCTGCGGCCGGCGGCCCGCCAGCACATCGAGCACCGGATCGCGCACGGACTCCAGGCCCAGGATCTCGCGACGCTTCTGATGGATGAAGTACAGGCTGAACAGGGGAATCAGGAAACCGTGCGACCAGTTCGGGTCGGTCATCCAGAGGTGGACCATCTCCCCGATCTCCGTGCGAAAGAGGATGCCGAGCAGTCCGGCCACGATGAGGATCTTCACGCAGGCGTGCGGTCCGAGCTCGCTCCACGCTCGATCCGTCTCAGACGCGCGGGCCTCCAATCCCGGGGTCTGTGAAGAGTCAGCCTTCTGAGCCATACCCCCGCATCTCCGATCTGAAGCGTCGAGTTTCAAGCGTCGATCCCCTGCTGCAAGTCCCACACTCGAAGCTTCGGACTTCCGGCTTAGAACCAATTGGGGAAGCCTTCTCCGTAGTCCGCATCGGCGAAATTCCGATCGTATACGAAACCGAACCCATAGGTGGCCCGGAAAGCGTTCCGCAACACCGCACGCCATCGCGAGGTCGCGTCCGTGCCGACGTTGATCAGGTCGTTCGGCTTCACGAAGAAATCCGGTTGCTCGCCGCTGGCGATCCGGTCCAGATCCACCAGAACGATCTCTTCCCGCTTGGCGCCGATCCGCCGAACCACCTCGACGCGCTTCGGCGCCGCCAACGACCCCAGTCCGCCGGCAGCGGCTATCGCCTGTTTCAACGTCATCGGCCGGCCCGTGAGGTTGATCGTGCCCACCGAGTTCACGTTGCCCATGATATAGAATTCGCCGATCCGGTCAACCGGAACGTGGATCGTGTCGCCGGGCTGGATGATGATATTGTAGCGGGGATCGCCGGCCAGCAATTTGTCGGCCGGGATGCGGATCGAGCGGGTCTGGATGGCTTGCTCCCACTCCAAATTGGCTGCCGGCGTAGCGCCGCCGGCGGGAAACGCCGGCCTCCTGGGCTCGACCGCGGTCGGCGGCGTCATCGGCGACGGCCGGGTCTGGCCCTTGGGCGCCTGAACCCAATTACCGTTGCGAAGGACCCATTCGCCCTGATCGTCGGCCGCAGGCTGTCTCTGCGCGGCCGGAGCTTGTGCGGCGGGCGCCGGCTTGCTCCCTGCGGGCACCTGCCTCCATTGCTTTCCATCGAAAATCCATTCCATTCTCGGCTGCGTCTTGGAATCGGCGACCGGCGTGCCGGCGGAGGCCGAGTGCACCGTGCCGAACTCGGCCGGGGTTTGCACGATGCCCTGGGGCAACGGATTGCGAACCACCTGCTGTTTCGGCGGCGTCAGCAGGCGGAACCCGCCCGGCAGCATCGAGGCCGTCATATCCTGGTCCGCCGACGGCGTCTGCGTCGGAGCGCCGTTCACCTTTCCGCTTCGAGGCCAGGCGTTGCCGGCCTGGGGCGAGATCAAATCGAGCATGTCCCGCTCCGCCTCGTACTTCTGCGCCGGTTCGGAAGGCTCCGGGATATCGCGTTGGGGCACGGTGGCCGTGGAACTGCCGGGGACTGTCGGCTGCGCCGCGCCGCCGGGCTCGATGAGCTCCAACTCGGGAGCATGTCCCGGCTGCGGCCTCTCCACCGGTCTGCTTTCGACGGCCTCTCCTTCTCGTCGCGAGACGTAGATGAAACTCGCGTTGAATTGCGTGTTCACCTGCGCGGTCGCCAGCGCGTCCATCAGGCGGAAGTCGTACCGCGGAATATAGTACCGCCCCGGCGACGGCACGCCGTTGCCGAGGATGGAAAACGCCCGCTGCTGCGAGGTCAGCATCGTCACCGTGACCGAGGGGTCGCGCAGGATATTCGGCGAGAGGGTCTTGCGGATCTCCTCCTCCAACTGCGTCTCCGTCAGCCCCACGGCCTGGACGGTGCCCACCTGGGGAATCGAGATCTTGCCCGTCTCCGTGACGACGTACTGTTTCGTGAGGGCAGCTCCCTCCTGGAGCAGCTCGAAGATGGAAATCTCGACGACATCGCCCGGCTCCAAGGTATAGTCGGTCTTCACGGCGCGGATATCGCTTGGCGTGGGCTCCTCCGCGGCCTCCCAGGCCACGACGGGCTCTTCCGCCACTCCCAGCGACTCCAGAATGACGTTGACCGCCGGCGTCGGCCGGAACCGGCCGATCTGGGTGGGATCGAGCATTTTGTTATTGCATCCGCCGACGCCCCAAACCGCGGCGCAGGCGACGAGCAACAGGCCGGCTCTTCGAATCCGATCGTCAGTGGGTAATCGCAACAGGTCCATTCCCCCGGTTTATCGGTTCTCCCCACGGCCTGCTTAACTTTTTCAGGGTCTGAGAATCGAATATCCCCAGGCGAAATAACCGCCTTCGGGCCTGACGAAGGCCTCCAATGCCGACCCGCCGGCGCAGATCGCCTCAGGGACATCGATCCCCCGAACCGCCAGGCCCCATAACAATCCATCGATCATTACTGCACGACGCCGGCCATCGTCGGCTTCGATCCGTCGCAAACGGCCGATCCGGAAAACGCCCGACCGAGTTTTCCTTGCCGAAGGCATCCCCCCATGCGACAATAGACTGTGAGAAGCGTCTTCGATGAAGCCGCGAGCGATCGGTTGGAGCAATGGACACGTCCGCCTGATGCAGCGAAGTCGAATGGGCGAAGGAAAACAGGAATGAAGCGAACCGCAACCTGGCTGATCCTCACTGGCATGACTCTCGCAGGGTGCCGCGCGGCGTCCCAGTCGTCTGCCGACAAACCTCCGGAATCCAGCGGCGACGATCTCACGGTCGAATGGTTCCAAATGCCCCCGGTCGAGAGGATCACAAGCAAAGACGCAATCATTCCGATCCTGAAGATCGACGGCGCCTATTACACGGCCTGTCTGGGCATGGAGATTCCTCTCCAGAAATCCCCCGAGGGGCTCCAATGGGGTCTGACGCCGTCGCCCATGGCGGGCACCACGATCGGATACTTCGGGCCCTCGTACCCCTGCTCCATCCACATCGTCGACCGAACCCGCGCGAGCTTCGATCCGTCCTATTCCCCCGAGGCTGTCCCTCCCGTCCTCATGACGAAAGTGGACAAACCCTCCGGACTGCTCAAGACCAAGGCCCGCCCGCCGCGAAAGCTCGACGATTTCCTCGGCGTTTATTACCCCGTCTGGTTTCCCTGGGTCCGCATGGAGATCGGAAAGAAAGGCGACCTGTACTGGATGCTGGAGCGGGACCTGGTCTCTTCGAAACCGCCCTACGAATGGAGAACCCGCGGCAGGGCGCAGATCATCACGCCGTTCACGGACGGACTGGGCTTCTTCGGCATGCCCGGCGCCCCGCACACCATCGCGTACAACAAGGATCTGAACCGTTTCGAGATCGTCCGCATGGACAACGGCGTCAGAACCCCGCTGGCCAAGGTCTCCTCCAAGAAGGACGTGCCCCTCCCGCCCCTGTCCATCGGCGTTCCGACCTGGCGGTAAAACGAAAGGAAGAATCAGATGTTGCGAATGCTCAAGGTGGTCGGCCACAAGGTGAATCCCGCGGACGCAGCGGCCAGATAGACGCCGATCCGCATTTGGGTGTGACGCCGAAGCCGGAAAGGCACGCCCTCGGAGGTCGTGCAAAGGGAGTTTATCGCATTACGGCCTCCGGCTTGAACGCGAACGAAGCGTTCGCTTGCGGGACCGGGTACTGGGCGGGGGCGTGCAACGCCCCTCCAGGCTGGTGGCCCCAATGCGACAAACTCCCGA
>CALMMH010000812.1 GCA_937868145.1 uncultured Phycisphaerales bacterium | reverse complement strand
CTTCTTTTATTTCCTTAACTTCTTCTAGCAGTTTATCAAGAACCCCATCCAGATTTTCCCATTCGAAGCCGACGCGTACCGCCCGGCGCGATATTTCATAAGCGTAGGCGAGAGCCGGCATTGGCTTTGGCACGCCCGCCAGCATCGACTTTCCTTCTTCTCTCTCTTCTTTTTTCAGCACTTCCCAGTTATGCATCACTTCTTTAGCCGTCGCTGGAGACGCTGGTCATCGTCGTGATGGCAATCCTGGTCCTCGACGTGCTCTGGCAGGTCTTCACGCGACTGATTTTGAAAGATCCCAGCACGATCACGGAAGAGCTGGCGACGTTCATGCTCATGTGGGTGGCTCTGCTCGGGTCGGCTGTGGCGATGGGACGCGGGGCGCATCTGGGCATCGACTATTTCGTCGGCAAGCTGCCGCCGAGAGCGAGGCTTGCGACCGAAACGGTCGTCTTCTTCAGTGTCGCGGCATTCTCGCTTCTGGTGATGGTCGTCGGTGGCGTGGATCTGGTCGCCAGTAATCTGGAACTGGGCCAGGAATCGCCCGCTCTCGGCGTGAACATGGGCTACGTTTACCTGGCGGTGCCCCTCAGCGGCTTCTTTCTGACGCTCTACGCCGCGGTTGCCCTGGTTGAGAGAGTCCGGCGATTGCTTGGGAAACGCGTGGCCGCGTAAGACAAATGGGACTCGTGGGACGTATAGGACCTATGTCGCTTCGCCTGCGGTCCCCGGCGACAGAAGGGAAGATTCGTGGATTTGCCTGTTTTGGCTCTGGTCGTGAGTTTCGTGATTCTGCTGCTGCTCAACGTCCCCGTGGCGTTCTGCATGGGAATCGCCGCGATGCTGGCGTTTCTGACGATGGGAGGAGTGCCGGCTTTCACCGCCGTAGCGCACAACATGGCCACCGGCATCGACAGCTTTGCGCTGCTGGCGATTCCGTTCTTTGTCCTGTCTGGTTTGTTCATGGGCCATGGAGGCATCGCCCGGCGGTTGATGGACTTCGCGGGCGTCCTGGCGGGTCGGTTCCGCGGCGGGCTGGCCTACGTCAACGTGCTGACCTGCATGATGTTCGGCGCAATCTCAGGCTCGGCCACCGCGGCTGTCTCTTCCGTCGGCGGCTTCATGATCCCCCTGATGAACAGGAGGGGCTATCATCGCGACTTCAACGCCGCGGTGACCATCACTGCCGCGACGACGGGCCTGTTGATCCCGCCGAGCAACATCATGATTGTCTATTCGCTGGCCACAGGCGGATTCGTCTCGATTGCTGCGATGTTCATCGCGGGATATCTGCCCGGCATTCTCGTCGGTTTGGGACTGCTCGTGGTCAGCGGGGTCGTCTCGATTCGCAATCATTATGGAAAGGGCGAGCGATTCGCCTTTCGCGAGGGGCTGATTCGCTTTTTGCGGGCGATCCCGGCGCTGCTGCTGATCTTCATCGTGATCGGCGGCATCCTGCTGGGCTGGTTCACGCCCACGGAGGCTTCCGCCATTGCGGTGCTCTACTCATTCATTCTGGCTGTCGTCATCTATCGCGAGGTCAAGATCCAGGATCTGCCCAACCTCCTGCTTCAGTGCGGCGTGACAACGTCGGTGGTGTTCCTCCTGATCGCCACGAGCATGGCGATGTCCTGGGTTCTGGCCTCGGAGAATGTGCCGCAGGACCTCAGTGCCGCGTTGATGCGATGGACTGATAACAAGGTGATTCTGCTGCTGCTGATCAACGCCATCCTGCTTGTGGTCGGCTGCTTCATGGACATGACGCCGGCGGTGCTGATCTTCACGCCGATCTTCCTGCCGGTGGTTGAGAGAGTCGGCGTTCATCCGCTCCATTTCGGCGTCATCATGATTATGAACCTGTGCATCGGCCTGTGCACGCCGCCGGTGGGCACGTGTCTGTTCCTGGGCTGCGGCATCGCCGGGACCACGGTAACCAAGGTGATGCGTCCGATCCTGCCGTTCTTCCTGGCGATGATCGCCGCGCTTTTGATCTGCACTTTTGTCCCCGAAATCTCCCTCTGGCTGCCGGCCAAACTAGGGTTTCTCAAGTAGTAGTGGCTGGAAGCCGGCGATGGTTTTGTGGATGTGTCAGAAGAAAAGCCGGCGTTCTCAAGAATCCGAGCGACCGTTCACAGTGCGCCTGCAAGGGCGCATCTTCATCCGTGCGTACCCACCCCGGCGTGAAAGATTTCGCCCGGCCGCGTCACTGTGACGAAAGGCGGCAGACTATCGGACCTTCCGGCCTTTGCGCATGACTCCCGACGTTCGAGCATCTGCCGCAAACATCTGGACGCCGGCGTCACGTCGTCCCTTCCCGTCAGTTCACTCTTGACAAAGGAGCGATATTTTGCGATAATCATTGCTGACAATGATGTGGGTTGTGGGGCTCACCGGAGGAGACTACCCTGATTGCACAGCAGCGATGTTTGGACGCAAGTGCTGAGTTTCTGTGCCGATATGATGTTCATAGACCTTATGGGTGGGAGATCAGGCATGAAGATGAAGAAACTGGTTGTCGTTCTGGCGGCGTGTGCGGTTCTGCCGGTGGTTGCGTCTGCCGACATTCACGTCACGTATGGCGGTGCGGCGGCCGTCGGAGGCGGGCTTACCACGTCCGTTCCAGGCGCCGTGGTCGACACGTTCAGCGGTTCGCGGCCCGGTTGGACCTACGCCGGTGATGGCAACATCACGATCCACAGCGCTACAAATTCTCACGCGACGCCGTGGGGCGACACGACCGCCTATTTCTGCCTGCCCGCAGTGGACGGTTCTCAGATTCCTCCTGCGAGCGTTTTCGTATCCGGTTTCGGATCCGACCAGAATTACCTGGGTCTTTATTGGGGATCCGTCGACTCCTACAACAGGATCACGTTTTATGACGGCGATCAAGTTGTCGATTCCTTTGCAGGGGCCGCGATAACCAGTCCGCAGGAACCGGACGGCAACTGGGTCGGTTCGGACACCAACAAGTACGTCAACTTCCTTTTCACGGACGGCACGACGTTTGACAAGATCGAGTTGTACACGTCGGGCATCGCGTTCGAGTTGGACAACCTTGCGATTGCCAGAGTGCCGGTTCCGGGCGCGGTTCTGCTGGGCTTCCTCGGTTTGGGCGCAGCCGGGATGAGACTGCGAAAGCGTGTATAAACTGCGACGGAAACGTCGCATGACGTGAGACGTCCAGGACAATGACATTTCCGGCAAGGCTCTCTTGTGGGGCTTTGCCGGAAATTGTCGTTTTGACGCAGGACGCGTCCCTTCCTCGTCGAGGTCCTTCCGTGATTCCGCAGGTCACAAGGCATGCGTCACGCACCCCGGTCATTCCATTTGCCTTTCCGCCACGTCGCTTCTACAATGCGGACATGGACTTGGAGCGGAACAACCCACCATCGTCTGTCACGAGAACAACGAAGCGTCCGTCCTGCGACCTGAACCGTGCTCGCCTCTTCTTTTGCATAGGTCTCATCGGTCTTATCAGTCCCGTTCTTCTCGCGCAGGAGGCCGCATCGATCCCGGCGTTTCCGGGAGCCGAGGGATTTGGGGCTTGCGCCCGGGGCGGGCGGGGCGGCAGGGTGATCCACGTGACCACGCTGGCCGACAGCGGGCAGGGGAGCTTTCGCGAGGCGGTGGATGCTTTGGGACCCCGGATCGTCGTGTTCGACGTTTCCGGCACGATCAAGCTGACCAGGAATCTGTATGTCGAGGAGCCCTTCATCACCATCGCCGGTCAGACTGCACCGGGGGATGGGATCTGTCTTCGCGATGCGACCTTTGGAGTTGGAACGGATCACGTCGTGATTCGGTATCTGCGTTGCCGGTTGGGCGATGAGGGCCGGGGTGGGGACGCCATCAGCATCGGAGCCGGGCGGCACATCATCCTCGATCATTGTTCGGCCAGTTGGAGTTCGGATGAAGTGCTCTCCTCGTCAACCGGCGAACCGCGACTGAGCGATGTGACGGTGCAGTGGTGTTTCATCACCGAGGCGCTCAATCCGAAGAACCATGGTTTCGGCTCCCTGATTCGCGGCTGCCACGGGGCCCGCTACAGCTACCATCACAATTTCTACGCCCACAATCGCGGCCGTAACCCGCGGCCGGGCAACTATGACGACCGCAACCCGCATGACAAGGACCCCAACGGCCTGCTGCTGGATTTCCGCAACAACGTGATCTACAACTGGGGCGGGGGACACGCCGGATACAACGCCGACAAGGAAAGCGTCACGCGGCTCAACTACGTGGGCAACTATCTCGTCCCGGGACCCGACTCCTCTCATGGCGGCAGGGCCTATCAGGAGGGCTCGACATACAACCGCGGCTGGTTCGCGAGCAACTGGTACGCCCACAATCAGCCGCAGGACCCCTGGAGTCTGGTGACCTTCGACGGTTGGAACGACAGGCAGATCTTCTTGTACAAGCAGTCGGAGCCTTTTGAGACCGGCCCGATCGCGACGCAGGATGCTCCGGCGGCTTACCAGGCCGTTCTGCAATCGGGCGGCGCGAGCCTGCCTCGTCGAGACGCGGTGGATCGACGGATCGTCGAGGACGTGGTGAAAGGCACCGGCCGAATCATCAAGAGCCAGAGCGAAGTCGGCGGCTGGCCCGATTTGCGCGGGGGCCCGGTCCCGCGCGACACCGACGCCGATGGCATGCCCGATGCGTGGGAGCAGCAGCACGGCCTGAATTCCAATGACGCCGTCGACGGCTCGCAAGACAGCAATGGCGACGGCTACACCAACGTCGAGGATTACCTCAACGGGATCGTGACCCGTGGCCCGTGACACATGGCACAGCGTTTTGTGCCCGTTCGCATGTGACGCGCGGGCTCGTAGGGTGTTAGTCCACGCGGGATGTGCATTTGTGCATTCGGACCGGGAAACGCGTGGGCTGAGAGTCCACCTACAGGCTCCCGCCGGGCACGGTGACGAAGACCGGTCGTTCGGCGACGGTGAGGCTCGCCTTGCCGGTTTCGACAGCCAGAGACGTGGATCGGCCTGTTGGACTCTGCGGGTCGAGGGTCGTCACCGGGGCGGTGGTCGCGTTGGGGAGGCTCAGCGAGAAGCCGGCCACTTCGGTCGAATTGCTCGTCGGGCACCACACGGCGTAGACTTCGCGAGGCGGCTTGCTTTCCGAACGGAATCGGTAGATCCGCACGGTGGCGTTGCCGGAGGGGATCTCGGACTCGAACCGGGTGTTGCGCAGGACGTGCCGCAACGTCGCGACGTAATACCAGGACCGCTTGGGTTGGTGCTGGTTCCATTGCTCGGCCGTCAGGCCGGAACTGTTGAACTGAACGGGGTTACCCGCGTTGACGTCCCTGAGCATGAAGAGCTGGACGCGGTCCACTCCCGACGCGGCCAGGGCCAGGTAAGATCGCACGATCCATCGACCCTGGATTTCCTCGGCGCTGTCGGACCCGATCGCAGGGGCTCGGTACGTCGACTGCGGATTCGTGTC
>CALMMH010000811.1 GCA_937868145.1 uncultured Phycisphaerales bacterium | reverse complement strand
TGTCGAAACGGTGGTCGGCGGCGATCAACTGGGCCGGGAGGTGGCAGTGGTAGTCATAGATGGGAAGATCCGCCGCGTAGTCGTGATAGAGTTTGCGGGCGGTCTTGGTCTGGAGCAGGAAATCCTCCGTTATGAACTGGCCTGCCATGTTTCTCCTTTTCCGACGGGGCCCTGATAGGACCTATAGGACACAGATGACCGATAGGACTTATGCGGGCTCCTGCGAGCCACGCGACGCGCAGTTACGAGTTCGGCGTGTTCTCGTTGTTCGCGGGCCTCTTCGGCGGGCCCTTGAACTCAGCCATTTTCTTCGCCCAGTCGGAAACCTCGCTGCTGGTCTTCTTCCGTTGCTCCGAATATTGTTTCGGCTGCTGGACCTCTTCCCGGTCCAATTTGCGGTTGTAAAGCCAATACCCGAGCCACCCGCCGCCCACGGCGATGCCGCCGATCAACATGAAAATACCGTACCAGCCCATGGTGTCTTCCCTTCATCGATTTCAGGCCCGAAAAGCGATCACCGCGCTTCCCGCATCCTAATCAAATCGGCGGGCCGGGTCAACCCGGTTTCGCGACGTGTGCGTAGGCGATTCCCCACAGCGGGCGGCGACGAACGCTCCCATTTGCGTGACTCAGTCGCCCTGGAGGAGGGATTTGAGTGCGCCGGAGCCTTTGGTCTCGAACGTCAAGTCGGCCAGACGCGTCTCGCCCATCCACTCGAGGGTGACGCGAACCGATTCCTTCTTCGCACGCCGGGCCTGCTTGATGAGCTTCTCGAAGGTCGCCACGTTGTCGACCGGCGTTCCGTCGAGGGCTCTGATCAATTCGTACGTGTTGATCCTCGCCAGGGCCGCAGGCGTGCCGGGCTCGATCTTCGTCACGACCACTACCGGCTCGTTCGGTTCCAGGTGCAAGGCTGCGCGAACTTCGTAGGTTACGTCTTTGACCGTCAGGCCGAGCCTCTCATTCTTGTACCGGGCAGCGCTGAACATATCCCGCGGGGCCTGTTCGATCGTGAAGTCCTTCTCGACTATTTTGGCGTCGTGGATGTAGTGGAGCGTGACGGCTGTTCCGACGCCGATGTCGCTCAACAGACGCGTCAGGGTGTTGTTGCGGCTCGGCCACGGCCGCTTGCGGGGCATCTCGTAACCCATCGTTTCAAATTCCTCGGGGATGTCCGCCTCATCGAATTCGGACATGTCGAATTCGTCGTCGTCATAGGTCAGCTCGATCGGCCAGGGCGCTTCCGGCACGACGATCTTGAGCAGTACATCGCCTTCGACCAATCCCATCTTGCCCGCCGGCGAGCCTTCGTATACGCGGTTGACGACCAGACCGATTCGCCCATCCTGGGTGGGTTCCCGGATGTCCATGTGCTTGGCCATCTCCTTGTCCGGCGCGGTGTACTCGACGCCGAGCCAAGCCCGGCGTCTTTGCTGATCCTTGTCGAGGTGTCGAATGCAGGGGTCGCAGTTGGCGGAAAGATCGCCCACGATCTTCGCCAGTTCACCTGCCCCGAACAGCCTCGCATCGGTTTTGTAGCCGCATCGCCAGCCGGGCCCGACGCTCCGGCGCACCGGCGTGGAGAAGTCGGATTGGAGCATCTCGAAATCGAGGGATTCGCCTGCCAGCAGATGAGATTCCAGTTGCTCGCGGTCGCGTCGAGCCTCGGTGAACAGGCCCACGAGCCGGCCTTGGCTGTCCAGAAGCCAACTGCCCAGCAGTAGCGGCTGTTCGGCCGCCGGGTACCACAGATCGCCGTAACCCTGCTCCTTGTCGACCCAGCGGGTATATTCGATCCGCAGGTTCAGTCCCGCGATTTCACTGGCGAAGATCGCCCAGAACGGCTCCGTGCGGGGCGGCGCGCCGTCGGTTGGCAGGGAGAGGATTCGAGGCAGTCTTCCTTCCGACAGTTGTAGGACCGTTGCCCCACATTGCCGGAGCACGCCCCGGAATTGGGCGGGGATATCGTTGCCATCCACCTTCACGGCGATCGTGTCGATCCCGGCGACCATTTCCTTCGGTAACGCCTCGGGGATCAGGAGCTGGTTTTCGGCGATGCCCAAACCGTATACCACTACTTCCGGACTGCTCTCTCGCGATCCCCAATCGAGATACCAGAAATCGTAGCCCAGGTCATACTCGTCATCCTCCTGGGGTTCGGGCCGGGGCGTGATTCGGATCTCGTAAAGTGCTCCAGCGAAATCTTTCCTGATTCTCTTTTCGAGTTGCTTCTGTTGCTGATGTGAAATCCCCGCATCGGCCAGGATGTCCTTGCCTCGCCAGGCGGGACCTTCGGGCCCCAGGTCGATATGGTCGCGGCCGGTGACGCCCACCGGTGCTCCCTGCTCATTGCACAAGATCGCCGCCCCAAAGATCTCCGGCGTCTCCAGACAGGCGCCGCACCACGCTTTGTCGTCCCAATTGAAGCCATAACGGCACGGCTCGATGAAGATCTGGTAGTATCTGTCGGCCGTCATTGTCGCCGCGTAGAGCCGCGTGTCGGCGGTTACATCCCCACTTTCGGCAAACTGCAACGGCCGCCAGCCGCTCGGCAAAGGTGCTCTTGCCG
>CALMMH010000810.1 GCA_937868145.1 uncultured Phycisphaerales bacterium | reverse complement strand
GGCGTCCGCAAAGAAGCTATCGCACACGAGGTCGCCATCGAGCTGGCTCAGTATCTGGCCTTCCATTGCGGCACCTGGCACGAGATCCTGACTTGGTTTGGGTACAGAGGAATCGGGATCTGGCCGGAATATCAGTCCGCTTTCTCCTGGGAGGACAACTATTCGAATCTCCTGGGGTGCCGTATTGGAGCGGCGGCTCTGCAGGACCCGAACCGTGATTTCGACGCAGCCATGACTGCGTCGTTGCAGGACGAACTCCACGCTCTCGGCGTTCAGCCCAAGCCGATGGCCTACCGAGCGGCCGAGGCTGTCCGCAACTGGTGGTTCACCGGAGGTCTGTGGTCCTGCCGGATCATCAAGAGGCACTTCGACATCGGTCTCGACGACGGGGTCGTCACGCCGTGGCTGGTTCCCGGCCTGGCCGAATGCGGCGAGGCCGTCCCGCAGGAGTATCCGGCTCCGGCCTTGTCGAGCGTCAACGATCGGGGGTTTTCCATCTGTTTCGAGATCGAGCCTCGGGAGTGGGAGAGGACGGAGATCCTCCGGATCGTCCGCGGTGACAACAAGAAAGTGGATCGGATCGAGCCGGCGCGGCACTTCGGGCCGATCATTGAGTACGTCCGGGGGCAGGCCGTCGCGCGATATGGTCCGCTCGTGGACAACCACCTAGCCAAGCCGACGAAGACTCCCCGTTCACAGAAGCCCAAGACCATCGACTTCGAGGATATCGCCACGCTGGCCGCACGCTGGCTCAGCGAAGACAACTCCTAGCCGGCAGGTCACTGGATTTCGCCGCCAGGTTTCGGTATACTCGCACGCAATGTGGGAATTGAAGGAACCCAATCCGGTCAAGTTGATCGTCGGCATTCTAGCCTCGGATGAACGATGCCTGGCCGCAGCGAGAGAAGCCGTGCTTGCGTCGCTGGGCCCTGCGGACCTTCTGAGCGAGACCTGGTGCTTCGATCAGACCGACTACTACGCCGACGAGATCGGTGCGAGCGTCCTGCGGCAGTTTGTCAGCATCGAGGCGTTGGCTCACCCAGGCGACCTGGCCGACATCAAACATCGGACCAACGCAATCGAGCAGCACCTGGCGACGGCTCTGGCGATGCCGTACCCCCGCCCGGTCAACCTCGATCCCGGCCTGATCGAGCCTTCGAAGCTGATCCTGGCTTCGACGAAGAACTTCGCCCATCGCATCTACATCGGCAGGAGAATGTACGCCGAGGTGACGCTCGTCTTCGACAAGGGTCAATGGCGGACTCTGCCGTACACGTTCCCGGATTACTACCGGCCGGAATACCACGGCTTCCTCTCCTTGGTGAGAGCCCGGCTGGTGGAGCAGTTGCGGCAACAGACTCGAAATCCGAAACCTGAAATCCGAAATGAACACGAATGACCCCAATTGTCCTATTGGCAGCGGTTCTTCTCGTCGGTTCGTTTACGCTCTCGGCGTCGTTGACCGCATTGGCAAAACGGATCACCCCGCGAATCGGACTGGTCGCCTATCCCAAGGCCGATCGTTACCATCGCTCCATCATCCCTCTGGGCGGCGGCATCGCCATCTTCTTCACGCTGGCGATCTTCCTGATCGGAGCCGTGGTCACAGTGCGATTCCTCGTCGTCCCCGGGCGTCTCAGTTGGCTGGCCGAACAGACCTGCCTGAACCCGGCGGACTTCCTCCACCGATCGGATGAGCTGCTGGTGATTTTTCTGTGCGCGGCGATTCTCTTCGTCATGGGCCTTCGCGACGACAAACGCGCCCTCGGACCGTTCTTCAAACTGGGGGTCCAGTTCCTCGTGGCCGGCATCGCGGCGTACTTTGCCGACGTCCGCGTCGAGTTCTTCATCCAGAGCCGCATCGTCACGGCGGCACTGTCGGCCTTCTGGATCGTCGTGATCGTCAACGCGTTCAACTTTCTGGACAACATGGACGGGGCCTCCGCGGGCATGGCGGTCATCGCAAGTTCCGTCCTGTTCATTGCCGCCGCATTCAACGGCCAAGTCCTCGTCGGCGGCCTTGCCATCGTGTTCATCGGCTCGCTCCTGGGATTCCTCGTCTTCAATTTCCCGCCCGCCTCCATCTTCATGGGCGATGCGGGTTCGCTGGTCGTGGGGTTCTTCGTGGCGTTATTGACCCTGCGGACCACTTACTACCAACAGACCGGCAGCGGATCGTGGTATCCCGTCCTGCTGCCCCTGATCGCGATGGCGGTTCCCTTGTACGATTTCACCAGCGTGGTTCTCTTGCGAATCAGCCAGGGCAAGAGCCCGTTCGTCGGCGATACGCAGCATTTCTCTCACCGGCTCCGGCGTCGCGGTCTGACGGACACCCAGACAGCCTTGACGCTCTACCTGGCCACCCTGGGCACCGGCTTGGGAGCGACCTTCCTTTACCAAGTCAACCTCGTCGGTGCGATCCTCATCGTGGTCCAGACCGTCCTGATCGTGACGATCATCGGAATCTTCGAGAGCACCGGTCGTAACGGGGAACAGAAGACAGAGAACCGATAATGGATCATGGAAGAGACAAGGCCGGCCGGAGGCCACAAGCTGTAGACGGAAGGAACACCCATGGTCTACGGCCCAGGGTCTGCGTTCTACTCCTCCTGCCGCTGTGTGTCCTGGCGCTTCGCATCACCTACACCGAAGCCCCAACCGCCCAGACGATGACCCTGGCGGGCAGTCTCACCGACGCAATCTACGGCCTGACCCTCTCAGGCTTGCTGATCTTCGCCTTCATCGGGTGGGCCTTCGTCCGATTCCTGAGGGGACGACCGGCATACCGCGTCACCGGCATGGAAATCGGACTGGGTTTGTTCATCGTCGCGGCGGTCGTTTCTTCGTTTGCGGCGTCCGACAAACGAG
>CALMMH010000809.1 GCA_937868145.1 uncultured Phycisphaerales bacterium | reverse complement strand
CCCCTGCCGCCGGCAGAGGTCGTGCTGGCTGCGGATCAGGTCGAGAGCCCGCGTAGTCGCTTTGCCGGCGGCCTCCTGGTAGATCGCCAAGCCCGGGATGATCCGCTGCAACTGCGGATCGACGGTCCTCCACTGGTCGATCTGACCGGCCAGTTCCGTCGTGTTGGTCGTGTAGGCCATCGGAATGACGAAATCGATCGTCTTGTCGCGAAGCCAGCGGGGCCACTCCTGGTAAACCGAGTCGGCCGACTCCAGCGAGGCAAAAACCGCCGCCGAGACCAGGGCCTTGGGTTTGAGCCCTTTGGCCCGCCGGTAGACGTCGCGAACGAACTCCGAGACCCCCACCTTGCGGAACTCCGCCCACGGACCCATTCGCTGCTTCCACTGGGCGACGCTCAGATGGTGCTTGCCCTGGGGCACCAGGGGACTGCGGCCGGTGGATTCGATCACCTCCAGGCGATTGAGAAACGGTCCGGTCGTGGCAAAACCGGTAACCCGCTGCAAAGCGGTGGAGGACATGGACTTGGTCGGCCCGTCGATGATCAGCAGCTTGCCGCCCCTGCGGACGAACCGCTCCAGGCTGCGGGCGACATCGTCGGGTATGAGGTAGACGGCCGGAAGGACCACGACGCCCCCTGTCAGTTCCTCGATCTTCTCCGTCGGGATCGCCGTCGGGCGATAGCCCAGACGCATCAGCGAGACCTTGGCCGTCTCGAACGGAGCGACTCCGTATTCGCTGCGGGTGGCGATTGTCGTGGTGATGTGCACCGGGACTCCGCCGGTGGTCCAGACGCCGAGCGTCAGTTTCACCGCCTCGGCCACCGCCGGCGGCATCTCATTCTCCGCGTGCCAGTTCAATAGCAGGACCATTCCGTCGCCGAGCTTGTTCATCGCGATGGCGGGCGTGCCGTCCGAGAACTCCGCCAATACCACGGCAGTGGTCGGCTTGGCCAACGGATTGCCCGTAATGTCGGCGGCCGCCGGCAGCGTCGTGCGGCGGTCCTGGATCATGGGCTCCAAGCCGTACCGCCGGGCGAACGTCTTCTGGCAGTAGTCGCAATAGCACTGCTGCGGCCCATAGCGAACGTAGTCGAATTGGAGACCGTCGATGTCGTACTTGCGGAGGCACTCGATCATCATGTCGCTCTGGAATCGCCGGACCTCCGGCTTGCTGAAGTCATACCAGAGCTTGCCCGCCCCGCCGTCCTGAACAGCCCAGTCCGGATGCTTGTCGAGCACGTTGCGGACCTCCGGCGAGCCGTAGTATCCGTTGACGAACCATGCGTGCACCTGAATTCCCCGCTTGTGGCATTGCTCGACCATATAAGCCAGCGGATCGTAGTCGGCCGGGACGCCTGGGCCCATGGGACACAAGGCGCTCTGGAAGTACGCCTGGCCGCCCCAGTACCAGACGAGGATGAAGGCCGCGTTGAAATGGGCCCGCTCGATCCTGGCGATGACAGCGTCGGCTTCAGCAGGCGTCTTGATTTGTGTCGCGTGCATCCAGATGCCGCGGAGTTCCGGCGCCGTTGCCCCACCCGACGTTCCCGCCCCCAACAACAACGCTGCCAACGTCGCCAAGACCCCTGCTCTCATCCAGCACCTCCCATTGCGCCAAACCCCGTTCCTACGCCGGGACATCCATGGAACACGACCAGGGCATGATTATACAGCGAGAGACTCCGCTCGCATCGAAAGACTTGGGACGGGCATACGAAAATGTCAGACGTGTCGCGGAGAATCTCCGATTCTCACGGATGATTTCCGGTGTAGTACCACTCGGGGACGTCGTCGCCGGTCGTCTCTTCGAGAGGTGAAACGTGGGCATCCAGCCACAGGATGTTGGCCCGGCCTTTGGTCTCGTAGGTTTTGTTGGACCGGATGTTGTGGCGGAAGATGCCGCGATAGAACTTCTCGCGGCCGCCTCCCTGGCGGTACGACGTAAGGTTCATCGTGCCCGGGCCGCTGTTGTAGAACATGTCGACAACCCCTTGCTCAAGCTTGGGCTCGGCGTGGTCGTGGCAGACGATGAACTCCGACTGATTGCGAATCGTCGCGACGGTGCCTCGGTCTTTGCCGGTCTTGGGATTCCACCAGAAATACCGGCTGATGCCGTAGGCTGCATTGTAGATGAGCTTGGGCGACACGTTGTAGATCAGACCTTCCGCCACCACCCGAAAGCTCGGGCAGCCGCACACGTCGGGCACCTTGAAATACGACGCGTACGCCACTCCCCAGTAGGCTTCGCCATCGGTGGTCGGGCGGAGCTTGCCCGCGTTGTCAAACCAATAGAAGCCGTTCGTGGTGTCGCAGTTGAGCGGCTTGAAGTCATTGTCCTGCAGGAACATGGTCAGGCCGACGCCGATATTCCGCAGGTTGGACCGGCATTTCACCTCCCTCGCGCTCTCCTTGGCCTTTTGCAGAGCCGGCATGAGAATCGCCATGAGCAAAGCGATGACTGCGATGACGACCAGTAGTTCGATCAAAGTAAACGCCTTGGTGCGGTGTGCCATGATGTTGTCCCATCTGGTCTACGGGGGCTCGTTCACTCCGACGGAGGACGCCGATCGAACAGTCCACCCACACCGCTATCTTATCGTCTGGCCGGACAGAGAGCAAGCGCTGCCTGCGAATCCTTTGTGCAATAGGCCGTCCCGTCGGCCGTTATTCGATTTCCATGCCGCTTCGCCAGATCAGTGCGGCTGTGAAGTCAGAGCCTTGGCCAAGGTCGGCCTGAGAGCCTCGGTCCAAACCGCGTATCCCTGCGGATTCAGATGCAGTTGATCGGCCAGGAACAATTCCGCCTTGGGCTTGCCCTCGGCATCCAGCAGAGGCGTCGCCAGATCGGCGAAGAACAGGCGGCTGTCCTGTTTGCAGAAACCCTCAATGAGCTTGTTGGCCTTGTTCGCCTCCGGCCAGAGAGACCATCGCTGCCCGCTCGGCTTGATCGTCAAAAACACGATCCGAACGGCCGGCAACTGGGCGTGCACGAGCGTGACAAACTTGCGGTAATCCCCGACCACGCGTTCGGCGGATTTGCCGACGGCGATGTCGTTGTCCCCTGCGTAGAAGACAATCACCTTGGGCTTGTACGGCAGGACTACCTTCTCCGCGTAGTGAATGATATCGGAAATATGCGAGCCGCCGAAACCGCGGTTGACGACCGGCAGATCGGGAAAGGATTCGTGCGTCCGCCACATCCTCGCGGAGGAGCTGCCTGCGAACAGCACCGGTTCGGCGGGCGCCGCGTTCTTGCTGTCCCACTCCGCAAAGGCCTTGATTTCTCCGGCGAATCGGTTCGGATCGGGATCCACGCGAGCATCCTTCGCCGAAACAGCGGAAACAACCAACAAAACGGCCACCACGAAAACCCGGCCTGCAACCATGTACATCCCCTTTCATCTCGAGCAGCGACATTGACCGCCGACCGAGCCGGCAGCCGGAAATATCGTACTGACAACGGTTGGGATTTGCAAATGTCGTGCGAGTCGTCATTCAGGCTCGAAAGGCATGCGCGACCCACTATTGACTTTGGGGTGAATCCTGGTACAATCCACAATAGATGTCGCATAACGACTTGATATCTTGTTTGACTTTGTTCTCGGTGCACGGAAATGGCTGTGATGAAAGCCCGCTACATCTGTTTGGCGATGGGACTGCCGCACGGCAGATGCGCCCACCGTCTCGCTCCGTGCCGCCCCGCCTATAGAAACAAGCATCCGCATTTGCCTCGCAGCGACGATCCACCCGTAAAGACCGTTTCCTCCGCAGTTGTTGCGTGAATCCGACGGTCATCTCCTGCGTTTCACAGTTTTTCGTTGCGACTTTGCGCCGCGGGAGACGACGCGGTTCTTCACGCACCTCCGGATGATTTTTCGATCCAGGTGATGCGCGGAGTCCTCAGGGAATTCCAGCGACGACATGACAACCTCGAAGCCAAAGGACATTACAGATGCGCCGTCCTTCTGCACGTGGACGAAGTCGGCGAGGCGACCATCACGCGTCTGAAGCCCCGGCGGCGTCCGGGCGCAACAGGAAAGGAGACAATCCCATGAACGAGATCAAAACAAGACAGATCGTGGCCAAGGCCATCGCGGCGGCCGACATCGAGCCTTGGAAATACTATCACGTGTGCTGGTGGAAAGGAAAGCTCCAGTGCCTTCACGTTCATCATACGAAGGAGCATCATCCGGCCTTCTACGCCGCCTCCGGATACGTCTTCACGGAGGGACTGACGGAGCACCAGTGGAAGCTCGTGACCGATCGCGCGATCGAGTTCTGTCGGACTCGCGGCGTCCGGCTCACCGTCGGCTCGACGCGGCGCAAGGCGGATTCGCCCGCGGGACCGTTTCCGGAAAGACTCAAGATCACCGAATTCGATTCCATGCGGCTTCGCAGATTGCTGGCCAGCGGCAGATCCCCCGGATCGCCGATCAATGCGGATCTGGACAAACTCCAGCGGCTGCTGGAATCGGCCGAGACCGTCGCCCCGGAGGAGGTTCCCGCCAACGTGGTGACGATGAACTCGCAGGTGCAATTGAAGGACGAGGAGGCGAATACCGAGATGACCCTCTCGCTGGTCTTCCCGGCCGACGCCCTTCGAGACACGGATTTCGAGAAGATGAACGTCTCGGTCCTCACGCCGATCGGACTGTCGATCCTGGGCCGGCGGATCGGCGACACGGTGGAAGGACGCATTCGAGTTCATGAACTCCTGTACCAGCCCGAGGCCGCCGGGGACTATCATCTGTAACCGGCGAATCGATTCGCACGTTGCCGTCCAACCGTACGCTGCAGCGTCATTACCCTTCCCGGCGGAGAGAGACGGGGCCGTCAGTGGTCCTGTCTCGGTTCGCCGGGGGCCATCAGGAGGGTCAGAATCTCCGTGGCGTTCTTTCCGTTCTCCTGGGCGATGTCGGCGATGCGATCGTCTTGACTTTCCACGCGAAGGCCCTGCCCCCTCAGAAGGGTCAGCGATTCCTCGGCGTTGATCCCGAACACCGGCGCCGCCTGAGCCAGGGACGCGGTTTCGACGCGACGGGCGATCTCCATTATCGCGTGCGGGCCGCCCCGCGCGCCGCCCTGGCTGCCGACGAGCATGAGCACGACGAGGACCGCCGCGACAACCCCCAGCGTAATCGTGAGAGGCTTGCGGAGATAGGTCAGGAAACAGCTCCAGTTCAGAGCCAGGTGCACGGTGGCCGCCACGACAAACAACAGACCGACCAACTCGTGAGCCTCCTTGATCACCCCGTTCTTGACATCGAGGAGCATCAGGACGCCCGAGAGCCCAACAATGGCAAAAGTAGCGGTCACCAAGGGCGTGACCAACGATCGTTGAAGAAATCCTGCAGCTTTACTCACGGGCGTTTCCTTTCAATCTCGAGAGAAACAAAAAGGGTGCCGATGGCCTTGCGTAGGTCGCCTGTGGGCGAGGGATTCCACCGACACCCCTTCGTATAGGAGCTTGTTAAGAGCCATTCGGGCCCGGCGGGCCCGAAACAGGGGCGACGCATGCGTCGCCCCCCCCTACTACTACGGCAGGTCGCGTTTCTTCAGGGTCACGCTGACTCCACCGGTCTGGCCCAGAATCAGCGTCTCCAAGTCCGGGTTCGTCGTGATGGCCTCCACGTACTTCGCGTCGGCCTGGCCCGGATTGATGTTGTGTCCAATGATCAGCCCGCCCGGTCGAACCTTGGGCAGCAATTGGTTCAGGTAGTCGAGGTATCCTTCTTTGTCGGCATCCAGGAACAAGATGTCGATCGGGCCCTGAAGCTGCGCCACCTTCTGGTGAGCGTCGCCCTCGACCAGCGTCACAATGTCCTCGACGCCGGCCTTCTTGAAGTTCTCCCGGGCCATGGCCGCCCGCTGGGGATCGATCTCAAAGGTCGTCAGCTTGCCGCCGGTGGCCTTCAAGGCCAGAGCCTGCCAGAGGCCCGAATAGCCGTTGGACGTGCCGATTTCCACGATGGTTTTGGCGCCGAGAGACTCGGCCAGGAGCCGCAGGAGTCGGCCGTCCTCGGTCGGGACGTTCATGTTGCCCCCTCGCTGGGTGCGGTCCATTTCGTCGAGCACCGCCAGAATCTGTTTCTCCGTCTGGCTCTTGGCTACGGGAGGCTTGCTCTGATAGCCCTGCCCGCCCCGGGGTCCCATGCC
>CALMMH010000808.1 GCA_937868145.1 uncultured Phycisphaerales bacterium | reverse complement strand
GCGCGCAGAGGGATTGGGCCAGCACGTAGCCATTGAGAAGCATGGCGATACGGACGTACGACAGCCCTCCCAGATGCTCAAAGAGAGGGAAGATGTAGGGCTGGAACGCCCCTCGGGCCAGGAACAACAGACCGATCCCGACGCATACCAACCAGATCGCAATGACCGATTCGGAGCGTTCCCGCACGTCACTGTACCTCATATAGATCCGACCAGGAGGCGATCTCGTCCACGCTGCGGCGGACGGTGTCGGCGTCGGCGGACTGGAACTCCACGTACAAGGGCGCCCGATAGCCGCTCTTCGAAAGCCCGACCGGCTGGCCGGGCTGAATCCGCACCTCGTGGTAGAGGTAACCGGGCAATCTCGTGAGCCGGTCGAGGTGACGGATGGCGCGCAAGGCGCCGTTTCGGCCGGCAAATGGCGTGACAACCGCGGCGGCCTCCTGCCGCTCCTGGCGCAAATCGGGACGCTGTCCGCATAGGACTTGGCAATAGGCGTGGATTTCGTCCATGCCATAGGCCAATTCCAGGATGCGGGGCCGATTGCCGCCGGGGCGGGCGGCGATCTCCCCCAAACGCGTGCCGATAAATTCAACGTGGGCGGCGCACGTCGTCATGTCGAGGGCCTGTACGCCCGCCACGGCAAGCCGTCGCAACTCTTGCTGCTCCGCTGCACCGAGGCGCGTCGGGACCAATCGGGCGAAATGGTGGTAATCGTCAATCCCGACGTCCTGCCCTGTCAGCACGTCAACGACGGGGGTCGTGTAGACCTGCCCGCTGGCGTCAACCAGGCAGTCGATGGATGTGTTGACGCCGTTTACGTACTCCGCCAGCACGACCGTCAGGCGTGTGCCCTTCTTGCCGAGCCTCTCATAGTAGAGGGGCACTTCGTTCACCATGGCGCGGTAGTTGCACAGCAGCGTGTCCGGGTCGGCGTTCCGGGTCGCCCACATGCTGGCCGCCACGTTGGACGGCTGGAGGAAGACGGGATATCCGAGTTGATTGGCGAAGTCGATCAGCTCGGACTCCGAGTTCACAACGTGGAAGCGGGCGGCGGCGCCCGGCCCAATCCGCTCCTGGAACCGCCGGCGCATAACGCTCTTGTCCAGGCACAAACACGCAGACGAAGAGGCGATTCCAGGAAGGCCCAGGGCTGCGGCCAACTCGGCGGTCTGGCGCACGTAGAACTCGCCCACATTGAACAGGCAGGCAATTCCCCGCCGCGTCTGAATGTCACGGACGGCCCCGACGAGTTCCTCATGCGGCCGGGAAAAGTCGAATGGCTCCACCACCGCAAAGCCGGCGACATCGCCAAGGCGGTGCCTGCAATTGGTGTCTGCAAGGACCCCCAGGGGCAAGCCCCGCTTCCGGAGACTCTCGAATTCACCGCGACGGACCATGCCCACAAACAATACGATCCCGGACTCCACTGTCAAGCTCCTTATGCTCCTCTCATGGCCGCTTTCACGCCAGCGACCGGACGAACCGCTCCAACTGGGTCAGCCCGGCCACAATCTCCTCGGTCGGTATGGCGTAGGAGATACGGATGTAACGGTCGGCCCCAAAGGCGGACCCGGGCACAATGGCGATGTGCGCGTGCTCCAGGAGGAGTTCCGCCAGCCGGTCCACGTTCTCAATGCGTTGCCCCTTCACGGATTTGCCCAGCAGCGAGCTGATCTCCGGGAAGAGGTAGAACGCCCCCATGGGAACCACGCAAGGCAGACCGGGGACCTTCTCGATAAGTTGCAGTGCCGTTGCGCGCTGGGCACACAACTGCGCCCGGATCGCAGCGACGAACGCCTCCTGGGAGGGGTCGAGCGCCGCCAGGGCCGCATATTGCACGATGTTACACGTATTGGATGCGGTATGGCTCTGGAGATTGGATATGGCCTTCAGGATCGGCCCGGGTGCCGCGACGATCCCCGCCCTCCAGCCGGCAATGCAGTAGGTCTTCGAGAACGAACCCACAAGCACGGTCCGGTCCTTCATCTCGGGAACCAGCTTTACAATATTGTGGTGGACGGCCGGTGCGTACAACAGTTCTTCGTAGCATTCGTCGAAGATGCAAAGAAGATCGTGCTGGATCGTCAGGCGCGCGATTGCCTCCAGGGTGTGGGCCGGATAGACCGCCCCGGTCGGGTTGTGCGGGCTGTTGAGAACGATCCCTCGGGTCCGCGGAGTAATGCACTTGACAAGCTCCTCCACGTCGATCTGGAAATCATGGTGCTGCGTCGGCAGGAACACCGGCGTCGCGCCGGCCAGGCGGACTTGTTCCGGAAAGGTCACCCAATACGGGGCCGGAATGATGACCTCGTCACCGGGTTGAAAGAGCACGAACGCCGCATTGAACAGGGCTTGCTTGGCCCCCGCACTGAAGCCGACTTCGTCCACCCCATATGGAATCCCCGTCTTTCGAGTGATCTTCTGGGCCAGGCGCTCGCGCAATTCGGCGATGCCCAGCGTATCGGTGTACTGGGTACGGCCCGCGTCAATCGCCTGTTTGGCTGCCTGCTTGATGCCGGGACTGGTGTCCTGATCCAATTCGCCCGCCGCGAAGTTGACGACGCGAACCCCCTCGGCACGTAGTTTGCGGGCCAGGTTTCGCATGCCTGTCGTCTTCGAGCCGGATAGGTGTTTCATTCGTTCGGCCAACATGCTTATTTCCCCTTCTCACTGCCCATGCCGAGGAGAACCTCCAGGTCCTGGACCTTCCGGGCCCCCACCAGGTTGGCCACTTCCATGACCTTGGAGATCTCCTTATCGACCTCCAGACTGGACTGAGCCTTGGAGAGGATACCGAACACGCGATCCATGGCCCCGTGTGCGGCGCGAAGTCCATGGTTGGCAAAGATGAAATGGGAGATCCCCGCTGCAAAGAACTCATCCTTGTTCACGCTGGCAATCCGCGTGGGGGCGATGAAGATCGGGGTCCTTCTTTTCCACCGGTGGGCAAATGTGAGCACCTCATTGCCGGTCGCGTCCAGGCACTGGATGAAAGTGGCGTCGGCCCCCGCGTCCACGTAGGCTGTGGCGCGTTTGAGGGCCTCATCCACGCCCATGCCGGCAACCAACGCCTCGGTGCGGGCAATGATCTTGACGGAACTACCGCTCGCCTTGACCGCTTCCAAGGCCGCCCGCACACGGGCCACGTGTTCTTCGATGGAAACCAGGTTGCGCTCGTAGCCCGAATAGAGGCTGCACCGCTTGGACAGCGGGTTGTCCTCGATGCACAGGGCCGTGGCTCCGGCTCGGATCATCGCGTCCACCACATAATGCACCTTGACGGGATCGCCATGCCCGGAATCGAGATCGACCACGATGGGCAGGGCCGCAGACCGGCGTACAGTGCGAACCGTGGCCAACATGTCCTCAACTCCGATAATCCCCGTATCCGGCAGCCCTTCCGCCGCCGAACTGCAGAAGCTGCTGACCCACAGAAAATCGAATTGCCACTTCGCGGCCAAGAGGGCCGAGAGCCCATCATGCACCCCCGCCCCGGTCTTGGATTGGCCGTCAAACAGGTCCTCTGCGTATTGGTCGCCGTGAGTGTTGCCCTGCCCTACGGATTCGCTCTTGCTCATTGCATCCTTCCTTTCAGACTTCCGCGTCAGTTCAATCTGTGTGCACATACAGCTCCATGTGCACACCAACCAGCGGCTCAGTCTGCCTCGCGGATCATTAGAATAACATTAGAAGTGTTAAGAAATAGTTAGAAAAGTTCTGCTGCGCCCCTCAACGGAAGAGTACTGCCTGCCCCTCACGCGATATCAATCCAGCCGTTCTCAACGGCATCAGGTCGGCGCAACTGCTTGTTCTGGCAGTCGTTACAGGATTTCTCCCGGCAAGCTTGCATCCGTTATAAGTAGGTCGCCACCCGTCGGCAGCTCAGGTACCGTCGTTCTCATGCCTGTTCCTTCCTGAAACGCCACCTTCGGAACACTTCCTGTGCGAGGGCCAGCGGGCCATCCTCTTCGGTGTAGTCGAACGTCGGCTCATGGGGATGGAGAATACGCCGAGCCTATCGTTGACTTCAACGGCGATGGGAGGGTGGACCTTGCCGACCTGCTGAAGATGATCCAATGCTGGGGCCAGGATGAGCCATCCGTAGACCTCTCCGGCGGCGGGGCTGTCGACAGGGAGGACCTGGAAATCCTGATGGGCTACTGGCACCAGTATCTGAACGATCCCACCCTCCTGGCCCACTGGAAGCTGGATGAGACAGCAGGCATGATCGCCTTCGACAGTGCCGGCAGCCACGATGGCACTGTGCTGGGCCTGCCCGCGTGGCAGCCCGCCAGCGGCGCGGTGGATGGCGCGCTGGAGCTCGACGGGGCGACTTTCATCGTCGTGGACCGTGTCCTCAACCCGTCAGATGGTCCCTTCAGTGGGTTCGCCTGGGTCAGAGGGGGCGCGCCCGGACAGGTCATCCTCTCGCAGGCGGACAGTGCCAATTGGATCATGGCGGATGCCTCGCAAGGCCTACTGACGACGGACCTGAAAAGTGCCGGCCGTGTCAGCAGTCCCTTGTGTTCCCAGACCGCGATTACCGATGGCGACTGGCACCGCGTAGGCTTGGTCTCGGACGGCTCCAACAGGATTCTGTACGTCGATGACGTCGAGGTCGCCCAGGACACGCAGACCAATCTGATGGGGACGCAAGGGGGCCTGTACCTCGGTGCCGGCAAGACCCCTGTCCCCAGCACATTCTTCACCGGCCTGATCGACGACGTCCGCATCTACAGCCGCACGGTCAAGCCGTAACACAGATGACTCACTTCACAGTCGCGTAAGGGCCGGCGGCATCCTCGACCACCGGCCCTCTTGACAGCTCAATCAAAGATGTAAAGATATTCACGGGATCGGAAATCGCATGTGTCGGTTGAGTTCTCACCGGCTCCGGGGGCACTGGGAAGCCCCACCGTAGAGATCAAGAATAGACGTCCTGATGTGATGCCGGAAAGCCCCTGTGGCTGCCCGTGACATCATGTCACCGAAATGTCTCCACTCGTTTCCATTTCGGCGAGAACCAGCTGGCCGGAACCCCCTGTCAAGCACAAAAAACGCGGTTTTCACGATTTATCGGTCCGGGCAACGGACTGGTTGTACTGGAACCACCTGGACATTGTTATCAGACGTGGCTTTCTAAAGCGTTGTCTGCAAAGCACTTGCGCACGGTAGTTCCTCGTTCTTGTCCGATTCCTCCGGGGCGCGCAACAAGCGCGCCACAGAGTGGCCCTTGCGTGATGCCTCGGAAGCCGCCCGTGCACGGTCCACTACGTCCTTTCGGATTGCCAGATAGAAGCGTTCGGTGGTATCAATTCCGGCATGTCCGGCCAGTTCCTTGACCTCGTGGAGACTGAGGCCTTGAGCAACCCAGTTGCTCAGGCAGGTGCGTCGCAGATCGTGGAAGGTGCCGGTCGCGATGCCGGCCAACTTCCGGATCTTGTTGAAGTGATGGCAGAACTTCGAGAGCGGAGATCGCCCTCTTTCGACCGTCCACTGACCGCTTCGCCGAAGGTCCTGAATGAGCTCATATCGACCCGTCGGAACGAAGACGTATGGGTTTCCTTCTGGCTGAGCCACCTGATGTTCCACCAGGAGCTTCACCAAGTCCGCCGTCAATGGAAGTGTCCGATGGTCAGTGTCCTTGATATGCCACTCCCAGGTATCGGCACCGTTCTTCTTTGGGGAGACCTCGACGGTCATATTCGCAAAGTCGATATCCCGCCACGCGGTATTCATCAGTTCCCCACGTCGCATGCCGGTGGCCAGGCACATTCGGATGAGAAGCTCCCATTTGACTGGACGGCCTCTCTCCTCATAATTCCGGGCGGCAGTGCACAGGTTGTCGCATTCGTGGTCTGTGAACACACGGACCTTTCGCTTGGCCACCTTGGGCGGCTTGAGTTTGCGTAGGGGATGCCGATCCAGCTGACCACGGTCTTCTGCCAGTTGGAACACCCTTTTGAGGTGTTTGATCTTCTTGGTGGCAGTCCCGGCGGACAGCCTTCGGTCAAAACAGAACTGAATGAACCGCTCGCCGTGTTCGTATCGAACGTCTTGCACGTCGATGTTACCTACGCACTCGACGAAGTCCTTCATGGATCGCTTGGTTTCACCGAGGCTCGTGGCCCGAACCTGCCCCTTGGTGCGCGC
>CALMMH010000807.1 GCA_937868145.1 uncultured Phycisphaerales bacterium | reverse complement strand
GTGCACAGGGCTTGCGCCCATGGCCCTGCGGCCGTCGTCGCGTCGTCGGTCGTCATACTCTCAGGGGTCACATTCCAAATGAGGTCGCGGAGTGCCGCCTGCTGCGACAGTCCCGCCATCAGCTCGTAGGCGTCCTCGATCATGGCGTCGAGCATCGCGCGCGGATCTTTCGTGTCGTACGCATAGAGCACCAGCTTCAGCGTGAGGCTGGCATCGCGCGAGTGCTGGGTCGATGCCGTGATCGATTCATCCGTCACGATCACGCAATAGGTGTTCGCCTGTTGCGTCTCTTGCTCGGTGAGATAGCGAGGACTCACCGCAAAGGCCTTGACCCGCGCGAGGGATTGGCCCTTGCGCGCCGCCAGCATCTGCATCACCGTGTCGCGGATGAGCGTCCTGATGCCCACTGTCGGCGTACTCATTGCCCCACCTTCTGCAGGACTTTCTGAAACTCGCCTTCTGCCACCGCTGCCATCGAGCTGGCCGCCGGCGCGAGCACCGGACGGGGGCGCAGGATGCCGCGCCCATGTGCCAACGTGGCCCCATGCTCGAAGATGTTCATGAGTCGCGGCAGCGGCGTGACTTGCCCCTTGATCTCTGCGGCCTTTACGCTGGTGCGCACCCCGATTTTTCTCGCCTGTCTGCGGAGGAATCCGGTCCGCACACCGAAGTCGCTAGTGATGCGCTGCCGCGCCTCCTTGCGTCCCACGTTCAGCACTTTACGCATCGCCGTCTTGATGCGCGCCACGGCCTCTTGCCCCGCCTTGGCATAATTCAGGAGGCCTGACCCGTTGACGCGGAATTGGATGAGCGCCATCAGGCCACCCCCAGATGCAGACGATATTGATTGATGATGTCCTCGGCCAAACTGCTCCAGGCCAGATTGACGTACTGCACATTCCCATCGGCCACGGAGCGGGACCGGACCCCCACGAGGTTATGCAGGCCCTTCTCGCGCGCGGCCCACACCATCTCGATCGCGGCTTGCTCCAGATCCGTGGGGATCGTTGCAAAGCCGCCCGCATACGTGATCTTGATATTCTGGATCCCCTGCTGAAATTGCAGATGATCCAGCCGCACGATGCCGGCCTTGCTATCGTGGGAGTCCACCTGCGGGACGACATAATTAGCGACCGACATAGGCGTGGCGTAGACCCGCAAGAGGTCATCCCAGAGATTCGTGATGCTCACGATCGGCGGACGCGCCACCTCGATCAGGTCGCGCCAGCGTGTCCCGCTGTAGTATTCCGTCACCGTCGCCTGCTCGAATTTCCGTTCACACTCGCGCTCCAGCCATTCCTGCACGGCAAGGATCAGGCGCGCGAGTTCTTCATCGTGCTCCAGATTGTCGCCCTCGATGCCTCGGAACGCTTTGCAGGCCTGGACGGTGGTTAGCGCCATCTGGTGTTCGAGCCTTCAGGAATCGTTCGTTACTTGCCCTTGACGATAGTGCCGAGTCCGGCCTCTTGCCGTGCTTGCGCGGTCGCCTCTGGCAATTCCACGACATCACCAGGCGCATGCGAGAAATTGCTGCCGGCCCAACTCACGCCATTTTTGAATGGCACCATCTTCTCGCCCGTCTTTTCTTCAGCCATGACATCCTCCGTGATTCACATTCATCTGGTTCAGGGTGCCGGGAGACACAGGCCTCCCGGCGGGACAGACACTGACGCGAACTTAGGTCGCGCTGTTGGCGTAATACTTGACCGGGTTCGTCCCGGCATCGATCAGGTTGCCGTCCACGCGGGCGAAGGCAAAGAACCCGACCTGTAAGTTGTCGGCATACCGCTCCGTCAACCGCATGAGGGTGACGCCGCGCACACGCCGGATCTTGTATTTGCTGAGATCGCCGAACACGATGCTCTTCGCATTCGCGGCCATGACCGCGACATCGTTGTTCGTGACGACGGGATAGCCGAGCAGGGTGTCCGGTTGTCCGGCCTGCACCGACGGTTCCCAGAGGGGCCGATTCTGCGAATCCTTGAGCTTCCGCACGACCTTGATGGAACTATCGTTCGCCATCCATTTGGATCCGCGCCGATAGGCCGGGTCGATGCTGTGAATGAGGTCGATGAGATCATCGTAGATGACGGAGAGCGTCTGGCCGGCGGTGCCGACCTTGCCCGAGGTGGCCGCCACCACAATGCCCTTCGGTAGGGTGGTCCCGGCGCCGACGGTAAAATCTGTGTTCCAGATCCGTCCCAACCGCTGGCCGGCCAGATCCGCCACCAGATTGTCGACGTTGAGGAAGGAATCCTGCATCAGCTGAATCGAGACCGCGATCAGTTTCGAGGTGTACATGAAGGCGTTCAGCGTGACGCTGGCGAAGGTCACGTCCTGCGCGCCGATGGTGGTGTTTTCGGCAAGGAGGGCCCCGACCTGCGTCGTGTCGTTCACGGTCGGCCAGGGAATGGCCGCGCCGCTATCGGTCATGATGATCTCGGCATTATCCATCATGCCGCTGTAGAACTTGAGTGCGACCTCTAGGCGATCGCTGAAACTCTGCGGCACCAGGAAGCCGCCCGCCGTGGTCGTGCCGACGCTCTGCGCGGCCTGAATGAGGGGCTGGGCTCTCCGCTGCATGAAGGCTCGCTCGTTGTCCGTGAGATCCTGCATGCCGCCGCACAGCCACTTCTTGAAGATCGCCCCTTCTTGCTCGTCCTGATTCTTCACATCGGTAACGGACAGGCCCTCTCGGCCTGCACGCTGCTCGACGCGAGTCCCGAGTTCCCGCTCGGCAGCCATGGCGCGTTCGTGCCGATCGATGGTGGCTTTAATCACATCGGCGGCCGCCATCATCTCATCGAACTTCGCCTCGTCGGTTGCGGCCATCTCCTCCATCTTCAGGATCGCCTGCGCGTCAACGACGAGTTTGGCGCGTTCTTCCCGCAGGGCTTTGATTGTGTGCAATGACATCGGACTCCTCCTTCGTGGCTTGTTTAATGTGACTGCTCGCTCCGCTCTACGAGCGCCAAGCGTCGGCGCATGAGCGCGGCGCGGCGCATACTGTCTGCATCGGGTGCTGTTTCAGCGGCCGGTTCCGTGAGGGCCTTCGGCGTGTTGGCATAGTCGGAGAGATCGAACGAGACGGCTGCGGCGGCCTGGCTGGGCGCGCCTTGCACCACATCGGCCAATCCCGCGGCCTTCGCTTCCTCAGCGGTGAACCAGGTCTCGGCATCCATCCAGGCCTGCGCCTGCTCTTTCGTGACGCCCGGTCGTGTGGCATAGAGGCCGGCGAGGCTGCCGCCGATCTTGTCCAGGGTCAGCGCCATGTCGCGCATATCGGCGGCGTTGCCGATCACGATCGCCCAGGGGTTATGGATCATCAAAAAGGCCGACTCGCCCATCGTGATGGTCTGTCCGGCCATCGCAATGATGCTGCCGATGCTGGCCGCGAGCCCGTCGATCTGGACGTGGATGGTCGCGCCGTGTCCCTTGAGGCTGTTGTAAATAGCGAGGCCGTCGAACACGTCGCCGCCCGGCGTATTGATCCGGACATTGATCGTTTTGACGGTGAGGGCCTGCAACTCTTTGGCGAACTCCGCCGCCGTCACACCGCCCCAGCCGATATAGTCATAGATCAGGATGTCGGCCTGATCGGAGGCCGCCTTGTTCTGAATGGAAAACCAGGAGCGAGCGCGATCGTGGATGGCGCGTGCCTGTAACGATTTCAACATCGATCACTCCATGTGAGTTTGGGGGCGATGGTGGCGTCCCACTGGCGCTCCATCGCCTCAAGCTCGTCCATCTCGTTCTTCGTCTTGCCCGGTACGGCAGCGGGGCCGGCGATCAATTGCTGCATGGGGGCTAAGTTCGTCTGCACAAAGAGCGTGTCTCCGCCCGGCACCGGTGGCAGGTCTTCCGCCTTCCGGATCTCGTTCGTCGTGAGCCAGGCGTTCTGGTGCCCACTCGCGTAGTAGGCGGACCGCGCCGATGAATCGCCACGCATCAGGCCCTGCACCTTGAACTGTGCGTAGAACGGCGATCGCGGGAACAACTTGCGGCTGAATTCCTGCTCAAAGTCCGTGAGGAACGGCAGAATGGTAAAGATCAAATAGCCGAGCGTGTTCTGCTCGACGCCGGTGCCCCAGCTCGTCTGTTTATCGGTGTGGCCGATCATGTGGGGCGGCACGCCGAAGAAGCGTGCGATGTCCTCCACCTGGAATCGGCGCGTGTTATGCGTCACGAGGCCGTTGGTGATATGGGTATGAATGCCCTCAATTTCGATGCCAATCGTTTTATCCGGAGGCAAGGATTCAACAGAGATCACGCGGTCAAATTCGGTATTCGCGGCGCGATAGCGTGAGACGAGTTTCCCCTTCAAGACCTGAAGCCGTTCGCGCTTAACGGGATGCGCAAGCGTCAGAATTTCTGCGAGTCTGTGAAGATCTGCCAAGCTCGCCACCACCAAGGCATAGCACGCCTTGGCTCGGCTGATTTTTCCGCAAATCACTTTCTTCGATTGAGCTGGTGAGGCCGTATAGATACCGCTCTGGATGCCCAGTAAGGCCAAAAGATGTTGGCAGTCCTCCAAGAGATGGCGATTAACGCTGCTAATGGATAGCTGTGGAGTTGCGCCGTGATCCAGCCGTGCCACGGTCCCGTCGGCATCGATATAGCCAGACAGGAACGCCGCCCACGCTTCGGGACCGTCGGCCATCACGGATAAAGGAATGCGTTTCGTGTCGGCGTGCAATCCCACCAATCCCGACTCATTAAGTAGCCGACGAATGGGTGATCCGGAACGGCCTAGCCCCTGTGTCTTAATCCTATAATCCGCATGGCGCTTTCCCGTGCCCTGGCTGATCGATCCACCGAACATCCCCACAATGCGATTGAATTCTTGCGCGACCACTTCATTACCTGTCGAAAATGCACAAGATCCTTCTCGGATATAACCATTGCCTACCATGGCACCCAGAAACCACGCCGTATCTCGGTCTAGCAGGTCTTTCGCTTTCTCTCGGCAATGTCCGAGCCCTGTTCTCACATACATGCCGACTTTCAACGCACCCATGGGTATCCACAGTTCATCCGTGGCCTGTCTCCCGCCAGGTGTTCTGAGGCGAGGCATGCACAAGATGGGATGGTCCGATGTCGCAATGAGCGTGCGACCGCGAGCGGTCGTGATGGAAACCAGGGGCTTCGGCGCAACGGAAGCGACAGCCGCCACTCTGGCGGCAACAGGCCCATGATTCCAGCCAGTCACGAAATCTCCAACCTGGATATATCGAGCGGCGCGGCGCGTGCCGTCCGCCATTGTGAACAACGTATCCGGTGTCACGCATTCGAGAAATTGTGCATCTTCGCTCGTCATGCTGATGTTCGTGACGTCGAGGCCTTCTTCCAGCACCATCGACTTGAAGGCGTTGGAGAGCCCGCCCTGTTGCTGGTCGAACTGCGTCTTGAGCCGCATCTGCGCCTCTTTACTGAGCGTCTTGGGATGCTTGAGCACCACGCCGAGACGCGCACCGTTCGAGAACAATTTCGAGCCGTGCTGCTCGGTGGCGAGCGCAAGGCCGACCGCCTGCCGGGCCGCCCAGGTGATGATCGACTGCCCTTTGACGCCATCAAACCCAGGGCCCGGCACATGGAGCATGTCGGACTGATCGATGGTTTCAGTTTGGCTACCGCCGACATCGACAACGTATTGATTGCGTCCGTTCACCCGTTTCGGCGTGACCAGGTTATGGTGGATCGGAAAGAGATCGACGACTTGGTTGGCGTGGTTGCGTCCGATGGCGGCGTAGGCGTTCCCGCCCAGCAACAGATTCGCCACAAGAAATTTCCGCCAGATGCTGGAGGTCATGGCCGGATTCGGCTCGTCGTGCAGCAGGTAGTAGGGCAGTGTGTCGGGTACTTCGATGGATTCGCCGTTCGCCTTCCTGCGATAGACCTTAAGCGGCAGGGAGCCAACGGTCTTGGCGATGAGCGTGACGCACGCATAGACGGCGCTGGTCTTCATGCTGCTCTGCTCGGTGACGGCGATCCCGGCATCAGTCGTCCCGCCGAACAGATCGACGAGCCAGGACGCCGGGTTGCTCAGATTGGTGCTGGGATTTTCAGGTGAGGCGTTCGCGATGGAGGGTGTGCGTTGCCAAAACTTCCAGTGCATGCCGCTGGAATAGCAGCGTTAGGGATGGCTGGGTAGGTATGGTTGTCG
>CALMMH010000806.1 GCA_937868145.1 uncultured Phycisphaerales bacterium | reverse complement strand
CGAATCGATACGACTATGGGAGGTTCAGCTTGCGTGGCGGTCCCGCATCTTCGCCGGAAGACACAGCGTATCGGCTCATCGTCAGCGAGACGTTCTTTGCGACCTTGGGCGTGCCTGTGTCGTCCGGACGTGGATTGCTCGCAGCCGATTCCAACGATGCTCCCAAGGTCGTCGTGGTCAACGAATCGTTCGTCCGGGAATACCTGCACGACGAGAGCCCACTCGGCTTGACGATCAACGTGTTGGACGCCGACTGGCGGATCGTTGGGGTGTGTCGCGACGTCAGATACAAGAGCATCAAGGATCCGGCGCCGCCGACCGTGTATCTCTCATTCCGACAATGCTCGCGAGGCGACACCTGGTTCGCCGTGCGAACCGCGCTTCCGCCGCTGTCGATGGCGACCGCCGTCCGCAAGGCCGTAGCTGCAATCGACCCCGATGTGCCGCTCGCCAACATCACGACGCAGGAGACGCTGCGGGACAGAACCATCAGCCAGGAGCGCGTCCTGGCTGTACTGTGCAGCGGACTTGCCGGCCTCACACTGCTGCTCGCCTGTATCGGTCTGTACGGGCTGATGGCCTACCGCGTTGGTCGCAGAATCAGCGAGATTGCCATCCGGATGTCACTGGGAGCCACGCATCGCCATATCGCCGGCTCGGTCGTGAGAGAGACACTGCTGCTCGCCGTCATCGGGATCAGCGTCGGTCTGCCGGTTGTGTTTGCCGTCACCCGGTTCATCAAGAGCCAGCTTTACGGCGTCGAACCGAACGATCCGTTTACCGTGGCGGCGGCAGTGGTGATCCTGGTGTCCGTCGCGATGATAGCCGCGTGGATTCCGGCCCGGCGGGCGGCGAGAGTCGATCCCATGGTGGCGTTAAGACATGACTAGGAGATATTGATGAGAACGCTGTGGCAAGATGTACGATACGGATTGCGGATGCTGGTCAAGAGCCCGGGCTTTACCGCCGTGGCGGTGCTGTCGCTGGCGCTGGGGATCGGGGCGAACACCGCGATCTTCTCCCTGCTCAATGCCGTGCTGCTCAAGTCGCTGCCGGTCCGCAATCCGCAGGAACTGCGCGTGGTCAACTGGGTCGGTCACAATGCGTCGCTGTGCAACTTCACCGGCGGCGGGAGCCGGTCGACTCCCGATGGGGGGCAGGTGATGGCCTCGTTTCCCTACGCCACGTATCGCGATTTCCGCGACCGGGGGACGGGGTTCGCCGAGGTGTTCGCCTTCTCGCCGATCTTCGGATGCACCGCATTGACTCCCGCCGGTCCCACCTCATCGGACGGTCTGATGGTCTCGGGCAACTTCTTCCAAGGTTACGGAGCCCAGACACTGATCGGACGGACTCTGACGCCTCAGGACGATCGATCCGAGTCTGAGCCGGTGGCCGTGATCACGTATCGCTGGTGGGAGCGGCAGTTTGGACTCGATCCCAACACGCTGGGCCGGCCGGTCTATCTCAACAAGCTCCCGTTCACGATTGTGGGCATCCTGCCGAAGCGATACGCCGGCCCAATGGCGGGGGATGGGGCGAACTTCTACGTCCCGATGTCCGCCCAGCCGCAGTTGCTGTCGGGCTATCCGCTGGATTCATACGATCACTGGTGGGTCGAGGTCATGGCCCGCCTGGCGCCCGATGCGGATGAGGGACAGGCCAAGGCGGTCTTGGCCGGGATCTTCCGCCAGGCGCTCACCGCGCCGGGGGCGACCTCGAAGATGGATCAGCCGGACATCCTGCTTGAGGACGGCAGCCGCGGGCCGCTGATGAGCCGCCGGTGGATGGCCCAGCAGATCTACGTGCTCATGGCTGCGGTCGGACTCGTGCTGCTGGTCGCCTGCGCCAATCTGGCCAGCCTGCTTCTGGCTCGCGGGGCCGCCCGCCAGCATGAATACGCGGTGCGGGGGGCCATCGGCGCCGGACGCTGGCGTCTGGCCCGACAGTCTCTGACCGAAAGCCTGTTGCTGGCGCTGGCCGGCGGGGCTCTGGGGTTGGCCTTCGCCCACGTGGGCAAGACGGCCATCCTGAGCATGTTGGGAGGTCCTCTCGAAGACTTCCATTTCGACGCCGGCAACGATGTTCGCGTACTGATCTTCACCTTCGGCGTGTCATTGGCGACCGCTCTGTTGTTCGGCCTGCTTCCGGCCCTGCGGTCCGCCTGGATCAATCCCGTAGCCGGCATCAAGGCTCGAACCATGGCCGGCGTCTCCCGCTTGCGGTTGGGCAAAACGCTCGTGACCATCCAGGTGGGCCTGTCTCTGCTGCTGGTCGTGGGGGCGGGACTGGCGGTTCGGACTTTCGCCAACCTCAGCAGCGTCGATGTGGGCTTCGACACGGAGAACCTGCTGCTCTTCCAGCTCAACGCCGGTCAGGCGGGGTATGAGAAAGACCAGCTCGGCGAATTCTACAACGGCCTGAGCCGATCGCTGGCGGCGATCCCCGGCGTGCGGGGCGTCTCCTATTCCAGCATGGTCCCGCTCGGCGGCGGAAAATCGAGCAGCGGCATTTCCATCCCTGGCCGGCCCGCCAAGCCTGACGAACACCTCCAGGCCGACCAGATGGTCGTGAATGAGTCCTTCTTCAGCACGATGGGCATTTCCTTGCTCCAGGGCCGCACGTTCGAGTCCTCCGATACGGCGGATTCCACCCACGTTGCGGTCGTGAACGAGGCGTTCGTTCGCGAATTCCTGCCGGATGAGTATCCGATGGGGAGGATCTTCAAGCACGGTTCGATGGACGTTCAGATCGTCGGCGTTTGCGGCAACGCGAAATACTGGAACCTGCGGAGCGAGGTCCCGCCGATCATGTACCTGCCGTATCCGCAGTGGCGGGAAGGGCGGATGTGCTTCGAGGTGCGCTCGGGGCTGCCGGCCGAGTCGATCGTCCCGGCGGTCCGCAAGACGGCGGCCGCCTTGGATCGCAATATCCCGCTGACCGACGTCTGCACTCAGACCGAGCAGATCGACCAACAGTTGACCAATGAACGTCTCTTCGCGTCGCTGTGCGGTTTTGTCGCCGTGCTGGCGTTGTCGCTTTCGTGCATCGGCCTCTACGGCCTGATGGCCTACAACGTGGCCAGGCGCAGGAGCGAGATCGGCATTCGCATGGCCCTGGGCGCCAGACCGCGGGACGTGGCCTGGCCGGTCGTGCGCGACGCGTTGCTCATGACGGGAATCGGCGCCGTCCTGGGCGGTGCAGGGGCCCTGGTTCTTGTACGGCTCATCAAGAGCATGCTCTACGGCGTGGCTCCGCACGATCCGCTGACGCTGGCGGCCTCGACACTGCTCCTGTTGGCGGTTGCGGCGCTTGCGGCCTGGCTCCCCGCCCGTCGCGCAGCCCGGATCGATCCGATGGTGGCATTGAGGTGTGAGTAGGAGGGAAAGGAATGGGGACCTTATGGCAGGACGTTCGATACGGATTGCGGATGCTGGCGAGGAGTCCCGGATTCGCGCTTGTAGTTGTGCTCATCCTGGCGCTGGGGATCGGCGCCAACACGGCGGTTTTCAGCGTGGTCAACGCGGTCCTGCTGCGACCGCTGCCGTATCGAGAGCCGGATCGCCTCGTCACCCTCTTTCAACAGCGAAAGGGGGGAGCGGAAACCAACATACGGCCTTCGCACTTCGCCTATTGGTGCGAGCACAATGAGGTGTTCGAGCACATTGCCGCCACGCGAGGCCGCAGGGTGTGCCTCAGCGGGTTGGATCGCCCGCGTCATCTGGAGGTGGAGGAGGTGTCTGTGTGCCTCTTCTCCTTGCTCGGCGCCAGGGCCTCGTCGGGGCGGACCTTCCTGCCCGAGGAGGAGAAGCTCGGCAATCACCGCGTGGTTGTGCTCAGCCACGCGTTCTGGCAGGAGCAGTGGGGCGGCGACCCGAACGTGATCGGCAGAACCATGGAACTGGACGGCGAGCCGTATTCGATCGTCGGCGTCATGGGGTCGGAGTTCAGACGCTCTCTGACATCTCCATCCCCCTTCTGGCTGCCCCTGGTTCTGGAGAAGAGTTATGCGGTGATGTCGATCGCGCGGCTCAGGAAAGGAGTGACGATCGAACAGGCCCGCGTCCACATGGACCTTCTCGCACGCCAACTTGAGCAGATCGACCCCAAGTACAGCACCGGCTACACCGTGGCCGTTCACCGATACCTCGACGACCTCTTCGGCGAGAATCGCAGAATCCTCCTGTTGCTTCTGGGCTCCGCGGCGTTCGTGCTGCTGATTGCCTGCAGCAATGTGGCGAACCTGTTGCTGGCCCGCGCCGCGCTGCGGCGACAGGAGATCGGCGTTCGCCTGGCCCTGGGGGCCTCGCGGGGCCGAATCGTGCGCCAGACGCTGACGGAAAGCGTCATGCTCGGCACGATGGGCGGATTGCTCGGCCTGCTGGGAGCCTGGTGGGCCGTGCGAGCCCTGGTGGGATTGTGCCCGGTCTACATCCCTCGCATCGGCGAGACGCGCGTGGATTCGGTGGTCCTGGCATTCACCTTAGGGCTTTCCATGCTCACGGGTCTGTTGTTCGGTTTGATACCGGCCTGGAGGACTGCCGGTCCTTGTGTAGGGCAGGTCCTGAAGGAGGGACAAACGAGGTCCCAGACCGGCGGGGGTTGGCAGCGTCTTCGCGACGGCCTCGTGGTGGCGCAGATTGCGATCGCCCTGACGCTGCTCATGGTTGCGGCCCTGCTGGTTCAGAGCCTGATGGCCTTGCACAAGGTGGACCTGGGCTTTCAGGCCGAAGACGTGCTTGTGATGAATGTCGAACTGCCCCAGGTGAAGTATCCGAAGTTCGAGCAGCAGAAGGCGTTTTTCGACGAACTCATGCAGAACGTGCGAGCCGTTCCGGGCGTTCGCTCGGCGGCGCTGGTTACAGTGCGTCTGAGTCTGGCCCAGGGAGGAGGCGCCTCGCTCGTCTCGATCGGTTCTCGCCCGTCGAATCCGGAAGAGTTGATCGAGGTGACCGGGAGGCGAGTCGGCCGCGATTTCTTCGAAACGATGGGCATGCGGGTCCTGCGGGGACGCACGTTCACAGAGCAGGACGTCCAGGCGGAACTGACCACGCCGCCGCAGAACCTCATTATCGATGAAACGCTCGCCCGCAAGTACTTTGCCGGTACAGATCCGATTGGGCAGCGCATCTACTACGACGAGGAACTGAGCGGCGTTGTCGTGGGGGTCGTATCGAGCATCAAGGATTTTGAGGAACTTTCGCCTGACTCCGGCGTGTTGTACAGACTCCTATCTCAGTGGTACTTCTATGCCATGCAGATCATCGTCAAGACCGATGGCGAACCCATGCGCCTGGCCGATGCCCTGCGGGCCCAGGTGCAATCGCTGGACAAGGATCAAACCTGTGAGTTGTGGACGCTGGAGAGCAAATTGGCCGAGATGTTGGGCCCGCGCCGCTTCGGCATGACCCTCCTGAGTGTCTACGCCGGCACGGCCCTGCTCATCGCGTGCGCCGGTCTCTACGGCCTGCTCCAGTTCATGGTGGCGCATCGGACCCAGGAGATCGGGATTCGCATGGCCCTGGGAGCTACGGGGGCCCGGGTTCTCAGGACGGTGCTTCGTCAGGGAGGGCTGCTGATCCTGATCGGCGCCGGATTGGGCCTGGTCGGCGGGTACGCGATGAGCCTGGTCGTCGCAAGTCTGCTGTACGATTCGAAGCCGACTGATCCGGCCGTGCTGGCGGTCGTGCTGGCAACGCTGCTTGTCACGGGTTTTGCTGCTTGTTATGTCCCCGCCCGGCGGGCAGCGAGGGTTGATCCGATGGTGTCGCTGAGATGTGAATGAAGGAGAGTTCCCGGTTGACGGTTCACAGTTGTCAGCAAGAGGCGAAGACAGCATCATGGCAACCGATGACCGGCAACTGATAGATAACTGTGAGCTTCGAACTGGAGTCAAACCATGACAACATTGTGGCAGGATATTCGATACGGCGTCCGCACCTTGGCCAAGTCGCCAGGGTTTGCGGCGGTGGCGGTGATCTCTCTGGCTTTGGCAATTGGCGCCAACACCGCGGTGTTCAGTCTGTACAACTCGCTGATGCTCAAGCCGCTGCCGGTGCCGCATCCCGGGCAACTGCGCGTGCTTACCTGGAGGGGCGATATCAGAACCCAAGTTACCCACTGTCGCGTCTTTCTCCTGCCGACAGGAGAGACCTCAGGAAACGTCGTCTCCTATCCCCT
>CALMMH010000805.1 GCA_937868145.1 uncultured Phycisphaerales bacterium | reverse complement strand
GCCCGGTGCGGCGGTAAAGAGGCCCACCGCGAGCACCGTCGGTTTGGTATAACTGGTCGTGCGGAACAGATGATCGGCCAATTTGTTTTCGAGATAGTCCGTCATGGCCGTGCCGAGCAGTGGCAGCAGGAACAACAGCCGCCAATCCATCTGACTCGCCGCCATCAGCAGGCCAATCCCGCCCAACAGCAGGAGGCCATAACTCATCAGCGTGTCGCTGGTCGAGGGGGGATAGGCCACGCCGTAGGGATGTTTGAGATTGACCCAGTCCTGCGCCCGCTGCACATCGCCCTCGGAAAATTCAGCCGGCCAGCTCCCGGTATCCTCGCCATAGCGCACGACCATCAGCGCCTCCAGCCAGGGCATGCGGATGTCCCAGACGGATACGCCGCCCGGATAGAACGCCGTCATCATGGCGACCCATTTCGTCAACGCCTCGGGGATCGGCATCTCGGCGACGTGCTCGCTGAACGTCGCCCGCCGCAGGACGCGCAAACGCGGGAGCGGGAGCCGTGCCTGCTCCTCCGCTGGCATGCTATGGAGTAATGCTCGCATGTCGGTGCTCATGTTCTGTGTCCTCCTTGTCCTCGTCGTGAATTACAGTCCTCGATAAATCGTGAGAATATCGCTTTTCGCCGTGGCCAACGGAATCGCCATCTTCTGTGCGAAATAGATCGCGACGGCCTTCACTAATTTCTCATGGTCGAACCGGCCCAGGGCGATGGCCGTCAGTTGCGCCGCATCGTACTCGCTGATCTCCTGTGTCGTGGCCGGACGACTGCTCGTGGCTCCGTCATACCGTTCCAGTCGTGGATCGGGATGGCGCACGAGCACGCAGACGCCTTGCGTGGCCGGATCGTAACGCGGCTCGCACGGGCCGCCAGAGAGCCATTCGCCGGTTGATTTCGCGTAGATCCAGGGATACATGCTGTCGTCTCCTACCAGATGAATGATGCCAAATTGGGTTTCGCTGACGCCGCCGCCACATCGAGCATGAGCCCCTGATAGGGGCCGAGACCGACTGGCGGTGTCGAATCCCACGAGCCGAGCGACACGACGATCATTACCGCCCCACGTCCCGGTGTGGCCCCACATGTGGCATCGGTACTCGCCAGATCCGCGTACACCGATCCACTGCTGGCCGTGATTTGATAGGTCGTGAAAATCACCGTGACGGGAATCGGCGGCACAAAGGCGAACAGATCCACGAGCGCCGTCGCGGCGCCAAATGTGCCGAGGAGCCAATCCGGGTCGGCGCCGCATGCCACGATCCGATTGTTCGCGCGGAAATTCTTCAGGTTGCTGCTCGCATCGTTGTAGCAATAGCCGATCAGCGCATGCGTATACCCGGTGGGCGGCGTATACGTCACGTTGTTTTCCGTCACATAGAGTTTGAATAGGAAATCGTTGCCCGCGTCATTCGTCCAGGTCGGGGTCGCGTTGGCCCAGGCCGCATTGCCGTTCGCATAGGTCGCGCCGGTGAGATCCGCCCGCCACGAAATGCACACGGTATCGCTCAACGTATAATCGCCATTGAGCACGAGATGATACTGCGTCGCGGCTGAGAGCGAGGCGGGCGCGCGGAACGGGACACGCAGAAAGATGGCCGTCGTCAGAATGCGCGAGGCGTCGAGTTTATCGGACGTGGCGAGGGGGGTGCCGCTCGGGACGCCGCCGCTGGTCGCCTCAATGGTGAACCAGATATTGCCGACGACCGCGCCGGTCCGCACCAGTTTGACATCGACGAATTCGACCGGCCCCGCGACCGCCACCTTGAATCCCTGTGACAATTTCGTATTCGCATTGCCCGTGGCCCGGCGCAGAATATAGGCACCATCATCCGGCGTGGTATAGGTCTGATCGAGGAGGTAATCTTTCGCCCGATGGAATTGGAGCTTCTTCAGCGTGCCGTTCCAGAGGGCGCGGATTTCATACCAGACCGAGGCGGCTTCTGATCCCGTATCAATCCCGCCCAATCCGGACCCGGTGAGATCGGCGTCCAGATCGTCCCAGGTATCGACCTCCTGCCCATCGCTCATCACGATGGCATCGGCGTGAATCAGCCTGACCTGGCTCGCTGATTTGTCTGAGTCCGGATGCGTTTGCAGCCGCAGGCCTCGAAAATCCTGCGAGAGCGCGAGGCTTTGCAGTTCCCCTACCATTCCCGCGGTGAGTGTGGCCGCCATCAGATAGGTATGCGAGGCGGTATTTTTGACGCTGGCGCTGGTGCCTTCCCCGGCCCGCGTCACTGTGAGCGTATCCCCTGAGCGATTCGTGCAGATGACGATTTCTCGATTCGGATCTTTCGCGGGACTCGCGTAGAGCGTGCTATCCCACCAGGAGAGCGGAAAGGGAAAGGTCGAGGGCAGCCGCGAGCCATGCCCCGTCGTGAGCACAATCGTGACGTCTGAGGCGTTATAGCCCGTGCTGACCGTGACTTCCCCGAAATTCACAACCGGCGTAGACATGTCATTCCTCGTTTCTTACCAGCGAATTTCAACCAGACCATCAGCGCCAGCACTCGGCTGCACATAGGGATTGCCAGTGCCTTTATTCCCGCCCGCCTTGCCGCCTCCGACGGACACGGCATCGCCGACGCCGCCGCCATTCGTTGCCACGCCACCATTGAATGAGGAGATATATATTGTCCAACCATCATAATACTCAGTGCACGCACCTCTTTTGCCCCCGCCGCCGCCATTGCCCTGGCATACGATATTGCCGCGATAGCTCGCGTACGAAAAGTTACCCGCTCCGCCGACGACTCCATAGACACCGACCGTCTGGCCAGTATCTAGCGAGGAATTGTAGACCATCGTATTATTTGATCCTGCCACTCCTGCGGAACCAACGACGACAGTAATTTGATCTCCCGCAATCACATCAATCGTCGTGACCGCCTTCCCGCTTTTCCCGCCCACTCCCCCATTTGCTCCAACTGTTGAGGGGGCGGCTTGTCCGTTATATACGTGCCCTGGAGTTTGAGGAATGTTCGTGATACGTGCGCCTCCCCCTCCTCCAGCTCCGGATCCATAGCAGGAAATTTCCACCGATCCCGTAATGGGAGACACCCAACTAAATGAGCCAGGCGTGTTGTACGATTGCAAATTGGTTGTGATCGAAGCAGGCATCTGCACGGTGACTTTGCCGCCTTTGACGATGTTCAGCCAGGCCTCATAGGCCCGCTGCTGGAGGCTGGAGGTCGTGAGTTCGAGATCGTGGAACAAATAGCGTCCGGCCTGCTCGCGAATCGTGACGCGCTGCACCACCATCGTTCCGCTGAGTCCGAACGTCGGCAGATCCACCGTTGCGACCTGTCCCGCGCGAAAGCCATAGCCGCGCACGCGACATTGCACCGTCATCCTCGGCACGCCGCTGACCGCCAAACGCAATCGCGCATAGCCAATCCCGAGGAGAATGATCTGGATCGGATCGTTGCTCGTGGGATGCGTGATGTCCTCATACTCCTCATAGATGCCGGTGCCGCCCTCGATGAGTGCGCGGGCATCGATCTGATCCTGGTTGCGCCGTTGCTGTGTCGAGACGAGCGCATCCTGCCCCGATGGCGCCGTGCCCGTCACCGTCACCGTCTGCACATTGCGATAGGTTTCCCGATCGGTCTTGACGGTCATGCCGTCCAGCAACACGTTTGCCTCATTGAGCACCAATGGCGCGATGGGGACGAGCGTGCTCCGCATCTGGATCGAGCCATCAAAATCGAGGTAGCAGGTCTGCCCCGTGGCCGCCGCCATGTCGCGCAAAACGTCCAGCACTTTGCCGCCCTTCGCATCCACGAGCGGGAGTGTCGCGCGACTTTCAATCGTGCCGATGGTCAACGGTTCGCCGAGCAATTCATTGTCGAGGATCGAATCCAGAATGTTGACGATGGGGAGATTGATAAAGTTCCGCTTGAGCTTTCGACGGATGAGGATTTGCGAGAGGTCGAGGCAATCCACCTGATATTGAAACAGCGAGAGATCGGGCGAGAGTTTTTGCACATGGTCGATGGTGCCGACAAAGAGCACCTGCGAGAAATAGCGAATGGTGATCTGGTCGCCCACGACGGGTTCATTGTCAGGGTGATTGATCGTGAAACTCGCCGTGACAGGTTGGCCGAGCGTATCCTGGATTTGCAGCGAATCCATCGCCACGACCCCCCGCGCATCTACGCCATTCCAGGTCGTCACAATCGGGCTCAGGCTCTCGGGATCACTCACGTCGCCGGGTGTGATGAGTGTCGAACCAAGGCTATCGCTGCCGAATGAGCCAGAGCCGAGCATCAGTAGGCTCCCATCGTGCGTAACGCGCCTGGCAGCTCGTCGCTCACCGCGCGCGCGATTTCACGACCGTTGAGATAGGTCTTGACGATGATCGGTTGCGATCCACCGCCGCCCCCCATCGCGTCACGGAAAAAGGAGGCGCCGCGACTATTCAGGGGAATCACGGCTTCCGGCGATCCCGCTTCCCCAATCAAGGCCCTGGTGGGTCCGGTCGCAATGCCTCCGTCGGCAAAGGCAAAGGCCGCCAGCGAACCCACGGCCGCGAGAATCACCCCGGCGGCAATCATGGTGGCAATGCCCGCCGGAATGCCGAAAATCGTGGCCTCTTCCGCCGCACCCACGCCAAAGAGGAATTCCGCTATCGCTTCTCCCATCGAGACTAAGGCGGGAATCACGGTCTCCATAAGAAACGTGCCGACCGTGGTCATCATTGTCGTGAGGATGCCGCCAATGGCGGACCCTGCAGCTGCCCAGATCGAGACGGTCCCGCCTGCGGCGGCGGCATCGCCCGCCACGATGGCGGCGTTCTTCGCTTCATTCTCTGCGACGAGGGTGACGTTCTTCGCGGTTTCCGCCGCCATCAACGCCGCATTACTCGCCGTCTTCAATCCGAACTTGGCCGATTCCGTCGCCGTGAGAATGCCTAGCTCTACCGAGGCTCGCAGCGCCCACTGCGCGGCGAGTTGCACGCCGGCATTGAGCGCGGCCTGCACGAGCGCCACCTGTGTCTGCTCCCAGACGGCCTGTAGGTTGCCGCCATGGATCACCATCTGGGCGATGCCGCCCGTCCAGGTGGAGACCATCGACCCCATCGAGAAGGCGTTCGACGCCACAATGGCCTGCATCTGCGATTCAAAGAATGTGGGGAACGCCTGCACGGCCTGCCGACGCTTGGTGTCCGTCTGGAGGTCTAAGTTCTGAAGGGCCTGCGCCTTGCGGGTTTCTTCTGTGATCGTCTGATCAATCATGGCCCTCGTGAGTGCCGCCTCTTCCGCAATGAGATTGAACCGGACACGCCGCGCGGCCTCTGACGCGCCGAGCAGGCCCGCTTCGCTTTGGAAGAGGGCCTGCTGCGCCTCATCGAGTGTCTTGGCCGCGACGACCGCATCCTGGTAGGGCTGGATTTCTAATTCCCGCATGAGGTCAGCGGTTTTTCTCGCGGCCGCGAGTCGCGCGCTGCCGCTGTTGATCGCCGCAATCGTCCCTTGGTTCACCGCCTCCGCAATCTTTTGTTGACTCTCAATCGTGAATTTGGCGAGATCGGCCTGGCCTTTTTCGTCCTTGGTGAACAGTGCGGACTTCTTGGCAACGAAGGCTTCGAGGTTTAGAATCTGCGCATTCGTGCTCGCGAGCGCCACCTGCTCGTTTTGTTTGAGCACCGCTTCATGATCACGCGCCATCTCCAGATCAGAGGCTACGGAGAAGCCGGCCCAGGCCGATTGATGGGCCTGGAAGCGCTGGAAATTCGCCTGCCTGAGCGCGTCCTCTTGCTTGTCCTGTGATTCGAGCAGCTTGATGTGGGCATCGGCAGAGGCCCGCGCGCGCTCCAGCACTTTCGACTGATCGACGAGTGCGGGAGCCTGCGGGCGTGAGTCAGAGGCACCGGAAATTCCAGACAGCGCGTTCATGGCCCGCAACCCATCTGAGGCCATCGCGAGCAGATTCGTGAGGGCCTTCGCCGCGAAGTCCACCGCAGGGGCGACAAAGGATCCCAGCTGTTGCCCAAAGCGTGTCCAAGCTGTGCCGAGATCATCGACGCGATCATCCATCGCAGACAGTTCCGCGAGCTGCCCGCCGGAGAGCGTGGCACCCAGATTGATCGATTCGCGATTCGCCGCATTGGCCCCCTTCGCCATTTCCTCCAGCGCCAACCCGAACTTCAACCCAGATTTCCCCAGCAGATCCGTTTGAATCGCGGCCTTCTCGACGCCGTTATGGAACCCCGCGAGCGAGCTGGACACTTTTTTAATCAGGTCCTCGGTGCTGGTCACCGTTCTGAGATCGATCCCGATTTGCCTGAATCGGTCGCTGGCTGGACCCGCTCCGGCACGCGCCTCTTCCATTTTGGTCGAGAGCGTCTTGAACATTCGCACCAGATCGTCCCCACCCAGCCCGACCCGACCCAGAATGGCTTGATAGTCCTGCAGGGTGTCCGTCGAGAGATCCGTAATGGAGCTGAGTTGTTCGATTTGTTCCGCTTGCCTGCCCGCAGCAAGCGTCATCACTACCGCTGCAGTTGAGGTGGAGATCAATGCCCCGGCCAAGACGCCCGCGGCCAATCCCCCACCCTTCGCGAGATTGGTAAATGCCGAGAGGGCTTGATTGAGCGGGCCCCCGATGGCCGAGCCTGCGCCGCCAGCTGACTGGACGAATTGATGGACCGCCTTTTGTGCCTGCTGGAGGCCTCGGATCAACCCGTTGGAATCCGCGACCATTTCAAGGACGAGCTTATTCACGCGATCCCTCGCTGCGCACGGTCATGCACGGCTTTGAGTTGGTCGTAGTCATCGGTGGGTGTGCTCGCGTCCTCGTCGGTCTCATCGCGAAAGGTGTCCGGCATAAAATCCTCGGCCTTCGCCACGCGATCTGATTTTTTCGTGCGCTGGCTATTGTGGATCGCCGCGCAAATCTGCCCGGTGCGCCAGTAGTGCGCCCGCTCCCCGAACGGCTCCACCGATTCGTAGGCCTGCCAGTCCGTACACTGTTTCGCCGACATCTGCGCCAGCAGCCTGTCCGGGTTCGATGCCCCCAGACTCAGAGCGAGACGGTAGGCGAATCGTCGCTCTGGGCTGCTTCGGAGTTTTTTACCAGCGCCTCTTGCTCCTGCTCATCCATGCCGGAGAGCCGGCTGGCGACTTTCGCCAATCGCTCCAACACAGCCGCGCTCTTGGTGCCGAGCCGGATAATATCGGTCTCGGTAAACAAGGGCTGCCGCTTGGCATCGACGAGGCAGCGCACGAGCAGCTTCGCCGTGGAATGCTCCAACTTGAGCTTCCGCGTCTTGCCCTGGAGTTCCACCAGTGAGGACTGGTAGGCGTTCTTGCCCGCTGCCGTGAGGCCCGAGATCAAGACTCTCCGGTTTTTCCATTCAGGGACGACGACTTCCTCGACGGGGATGTCGTCCATGCCCAGGATATCGTCCTTGCTTAACAGGTCGTTCGACGGCTCCATGTTGTTCCTCTCTCTCTGGTCTATGGCGTCTGACTGACGGTGCGCGTCTCTCTGGTCCATCCATGAGACGGACCAGAGCGCGCCTCGGTTATGTCAATCGGAGAATGCAGAACTGAATGCTGACATCGCTGCCGGCCAGATAGAAATTCCCGTCCGGCTGCAACCATCCCTCCTGATTATCGAGCAAGAAGGCGGCCTGCTTGCCCGCCGCGATGGAATAGGCCGTGATATCGCCCGTGCGCCTCCGTGCGTCCGCCACACTGGACAGCGTGAGGGTGAATGGGGTCGTCGCATGAACGTTGCGCGCCAAAATGAAATACTTGCCCTGCCCGAGTGGGAATTGATTGAGATTCGCCGTGTCGGCGGCTTGCCAGGTCAGATCGAGCGCGAGCGCCGACACCGGCAACGTGGGATAGGGACCGAGCGGGGTAATGATCGATGCGGCTGGAATGGTAGTACGTGGCATGATGTCTCCTCCTTACAAGTTCAAGTGTGTGCGTCGTCGTGTTCGCGTCGTGGGCCTCGTGCGTCGATTAGCTGAACGTCAGGCCGCCCGAGACGGTAATCGTCACATCGGCCTGCTTCTTGTCGCTGACCGGATCGCTGAACGCGATGTCAGTGACATAGCCGGCAAAGCTGATTGTTTTGGTACCTTCGGGATTCACCTTCTGAAAATTCTTTTTCGTGCGGCCTTGCGCCGCGGCAATCAGCGCAATATGCACCGGATCGGACTCGACATAATTCAGCTGGAAGCTCACCTCGCCCCCGTTGATCGTGGAGGGAATAATCTCCTCGTTCGCCCCGCTCGCCGCCGAGCCATGCGTGGTGACATCAATCGTTTTGACGCTGACTTTCGGCCCCTTGAGATCGCCCACCTCCGGAATCTCGGTAAACGTTTCGGGTGAGCCCCCGTCGCCCATTTTGAGTTTCGTGCCGTAGGCTGCTTTCGCTTGTGTGGCCATTGTTTCAATCCTCCTTGTTCGTCGTTAGGCGCGGCTATGCTGCAGTGACCACGTGCACAGGGCTTGCGCCCATGGCCCTGCGGCCGTCGTCGCGTCGTCGGTCGTCA
>CALMMH010000804.1 GCA_937868145.1 uncultured Phycisphaerales bacterium | reverse complement strand
GACCATCGAGTGTCATGTGTGGCCGCCAAGCGTTGTACCAGCTTTCGAATTCCGTGCACAGGAGCGTCAGATGGTCGAAGCCCTTGATGAGCGGAACGCATCGCAGCCACTCGTATTTGAGCGTCTCGATGACTCGCTCCGTCACGGCGATGGACCCGTGTTTGCCCACGGCGCCGAAACGAGGTTTGATGTTCCATTGTTTCAGGAGTTCGGTAAAGGCAGCACCAACGAAGACCGGGGCTTGGTCGGAGATGATGTGCTTGGGCCCGCCACGTTTTCGCATGGCTTGCTCCAGCGTCTCGATGTTCCAGCCGGCGTTGGGGCCTTCCAGGGGCGCCACGCATACGACCTTGCGGGAGAAGTGGTCGATGGCCACCAGGACGTGAATGGGCCACAGCCCCCAGCACCGGACCTTCGTGGTGTCGATAGACCAGACGTGATTGGGATACCAAGCAGGAATCGAGCGGGCCTCTGGCTTCTCTTCTTTTTTCTCAGGGGTGGTCGCGGATGTGGGAGCATTCGGGGGTTTCGGCCGCTGCAGGGTGTTTCGCACGGTAGATGCCGAGAGAAGGATGCCCAGCAACTTGAGTTGGTTGGCGATGCGGATCCGGCCCCAACTGAGATCAGCTTTGGTGATCTCCCAGACGAGCATGGCGATCTCCGCCGAGGTCTTGTTCGTCGGTGTGGCGGAGGATTCCTCATCTTCGATCTTGTGCAGCCAACGATAGAGTGTGGATCGGGCGATACCAAAATACCGGGAGACCTTTCGCCTGGGGATCTGGAAGGCTTCCACGTGCCAGAGGATGAGGAGTCTTTCACGAACGGTGTACCGTGGGCTCTTACCCTTCTGGTGGAGATGCTTCCGCAGGATCGAGACCTGCATTTCGAGCTGATAGACCCGGTCTTTGAGGAAGAGGATTTCCTTGGCTTTGGCATCGACATCCCGGCCCGCCAAGCGTTTGAGGTATCGCTGACGCACACGTCCCGAGAACCGCGCCGCGAGCAGGGCAGCTCGGATGAGCAGTGAGACGGCGGTGTTGAGGGTGTCGAGATTCTCTGCCATGCTACCTCCTCCAAGGCTTCACAGAGGGACGATCGACGATTTGAGAGGCATTATAGCCGGCGGCAGGGCCAAAATGCCACTGCGGAGCCCCGAGGGCATAAGTGTCTGCGACACAAGGGGATAGGCCGGTGCCCGGGGTGGTCTCATTGTCGCTTGACAGGTACAGTTGGGGCCGAAAAAATGTCCTAATCCTGCCGAGCCGCCCAACCGCCATGGCGGCCGTCATAGCCTCAAACACCATGCTGGTGTACGTGGCACTGTAAAACGGCTCCATTCTGGTGTATGATGGCCATAGCCCCACCGCCGAGCAGAAGGCCAGCCTGACCCTCAACGGCGCCAAGGCGCTTGCCGCCTATAATGGCAGCATGTATGTGCTCTCCGGCAACCAGGTGAGGCGCATCCCCTTGAACGATGGCCTCCCCTCGGGGCCGCCGCAGCCGGTGTTCGACATTTCCGGCGTGAACTCGCCTTTCGATCTGGCGATCGATTCGCGGGGAGGTATGTACGTTAGCAGTCCATCGGACAATCAAGTGTATAAGCTGAATGCCTCGGGCGGCGTCGCCAAAACCTTTGGATTGGGCACCACCCCTCCTGCAGGGGGACGACCGGGCGATGTCCGCATAGACGCGGGGATCTTTGACGACAACGGCACAGTGCGAGCGGCGACGATCGGTCTTCATCCCAAGTGGTATGGCTCCGGCCAAGCCTATCCGCAGTTGTACGGATCTCCCGTCGGCAATCGGAGCTTCGAGTCGGTGGTGGAGTTGAAATCCGTCAAGCTCAAGCATGTCATCGACCCGGACAAGCGCGGCTTCGTCATCACCATGGCGATCCCGCTCATCGGGACGTTTAAGCCAACGATCCGCACCCGCGCCAATTTCTCGGCCACTTTCGGGGGAGGCTCCAAATCGTGGTGGGCCGACACCAACAACAAAGCTAACGTCGAGACTACCGACATCCCAAACGAGTCCCGGCTTTATCCAGAATGCTGGACGGGACTTGAATTCTATTAGCGGGCGGTGAAGGCTTGGAAATGATCTTGAAGAAATTGCCAGGGAAGCAGATGCCCATGGGTCTTTGAGATTTCAAATGAGCAAGAATCACAGAAAGGAAACGCACCCATGAACAACACGATTCGGCTCGGCTGCCTCCTTGGCGTCCTGCTCGCCGGGCAGGGGGCGGTCGCGATGCAGACTGACAACCACGGCATCCGCGCCGTCCCCACGCCCGGGAAAGTGACCATCGATGGCAAGCTCGACGACTGGGATCTCTCCGGCCAGGTCCTGATCTGCTATGACGTCAATTCACTCAAAGACATCTACTCCGGTCGCGTCGCCCTGATGCACGACACCGACCATCTCTATGTCTCCATCCATTGGAAAGACCCCATCCCCCTCGGCAACCGCCACGATCCGCGATTCCAGGTCGACAAAGGCTGGGCGGGCGACAGCGTCCAACTGCGTATCAAGACCGACCGCATCTGCCACGTTACCGCCTGGTGTTTCGCCGGCAAGATGGAGCCATTTATCAACATCGAATACGGCAAGAGCCTGACTGAACCGTTCGGCGGAGGCTCCGCCGATCTTTACCGCAAAGACGGCTGGATCCTCGACCAGGGCGCTGAAATGGCTTTCCGCAAAGATGACGACGGCGAGGGCTACGTCCAGGAGATGAAGCTTCCCTGGAGCCTGATTACGCTGGGTGGCCTCGCGGCTCTCGGCGAACGCTTCGCTTGCGGCGTGGAACTGCTCTGGGGCGAGGCCGACTGGCCTGTTCACCGTTATGCCGACAACCTCCAGGAAGGCCAGACCAGCCGCGAGTTCTTCTGGACCGCGCGGGACGCCTGGGGGCCGGTCTTCCTCGAAAAGTCCGGCAAGCTGAAACTCTCCACGCCGTCCTGGGAACTGCCCGTTGCCGCCGAACCACCGGAAGGCTCGGTCAAGATCGCCTACACGTTACCCCGGGACCAACGCGTCACACTGGCCATTGATGACGCTCAGGGCCGGCGCGTGCGCAATCTTCTACCCTCCGCGGAACGTCAGGCTGGCGCCCATACCGACCTGTGGGATTGTCTCGACGACAACGGGAAGCTGGTGCCACCCGGCCGCTACATCGTCAGAGGTCTTCGCCACGACGGCCTGCACCTGACCTACGAAAGCAGCTTCGCCAGTCCCGGCAACCCACCCTGGAACACCGCGGACGGCAAAGGAGCCTTCTACGGTGACCACACGCCCCCGGAAGCCGTTGCCTTCGGACCTGGCGATCGCGGCGCCCTCGCCTGCGCCATGGGCGAAGCCGGTCCTCATCTCATCGGTGTTGACCTCCAGGGCCGGCGGCAATGGGGACTCGCCAACCGGCGTGTCTTCGGCGGCGGCCGCATCAGCCTGGCCACTGACGGTAAGATCCTGTGGATCGCCAACGTTGACGGCGGCGACAACCGCTTCTCCATCTGGCGTTGCGATCTCAAGACCGGCGCCTACGCCGCCTGGAACCGCAAGGACAAGGACGGAAAGCAGATTCTCGACCTGCCCATCCGCGAGAAAGACGGCCTCGAACAAATGCGCGCCATCGCCGTCAAGGGCAACTCACTGGCCGTCATCCTGGCCGGCGAACACAAGGTGCTTCTGTTGGATGCCGAGACGGGCGATACCGTCAAAAAACTGGTCAACCTGCCCGATGACCTCACGGCCATTACCTTCCGCCCTGACGGCAAGCTTCTGCTGGCCGCCGCCGACAGACTCTATGTCGCCGATCCCGCCGCGGCAGCGCCAACCGTCCTCGCCTCCGGTTTGATCGCTCCGCACTCACTCGCAGTGGACGCCCAGGGCCGCATCTACGTCAGCCAGCGCGGCACGGCCATGAATGTCGCCGTCTTCGCTGCAGACGGCCAGCCACTCGCGGCCATCGGTAAGCTCGGCGGCCGGCCTGCAGCCGGCTTCTTCGACGAAACCGGAATGCTCAATCCCGCGCAGATCGCCATCGACAGTCAGGGCCGCCTCTGGGTCACCGAAAGTCATCAGCAACCCAAGCGCACCAGCGTCTGGACGCCGGACGGCAAACTGGCCTTCGACCTCATCGGAACCACTGCCTACGCCGCTGGCGGCCACATGAATCCCTTCACCCACACCGTCGCCTTCAGCGAAGAAACGGAGTACCGGTGGGACGAAGCCCGCCAGACCTGGCGCCCGTTCTTCACGCTGGCCGACGCCCTCGGCACCGGCTTCGGCTGGGTCACCCGCTTCGCCCGCGTCAACGGCCACGAATACCTCCAGGTCCGCTCCACCGCCCGCGACTCCTCCATGGTCAAAATCCTGGTTCGCGGCAAGGACGGCGGCTGGCGGCACTGCGCTGAATTTGGCAATGTCGGCCTGGGCAAGACCCTTGACGAAGCCGACCACCAACAGTGGAATCGGAGGTTCGCCGGTCCCCTCTGGCAGGGACGCTTTGGCAAGGTTTTCTGCTGGGTGGACCGCGACGACGACGGCAGCGCCCAGTTTGACGAGATCCAGACCTGCAACGGCCATCTCGGCGGTTACTATTGGGGCCAGACCATGGGCGAAGATCTCACCGTGGTCATCCCCGGCCAGGACGTTCTGTGGACCTGGAAGCCGGAGACATTCTCCGCCGAAGGCACGCCGCTCTTCGCGCTCGACAAAGTGAACCGGATCAAGCCGGAGTCTGGCATCTCCGGCGAAGGCATGCTTCTGGTCGGCCGGGACAACCGCTGCTATCTCAACCAGACTCCGCTGTGTGCTGTCGATCCTGCCGGCAAGGTCCTGTGGACCTATCCCAATCATTTTGTCTCCGTCCACGGCTCGCATCGCGCCCCCGCCCCGCGCCCCGGTCTACTCATTGGCCCCAGCAGCTTCTACGGTACCGCTTGGGTCAACCAGGAAGTCGGCGAGGTCCTCTGTCTCAATGGCAACCTCGGGCAGAACTTCATCTTCACAGAAGATGGCCTGTGGGTGCAGTCCCTGTGGAATGACTGCCGCGGTTGGTACGACGTCCCGGCCCAGGCCACGCCGGGCATGCCCTGCGACGCGATGACCGCCGGCGGCGAGAGCTTCGGTGGTTGGTTCTGCAAGACCGAAGACGGCAAGTACCACGTCATCGGCGGCGGTACTGCCGCCATCGTCTACGAACTGAGCGGTCTCGACAGTCTCAGATGCTTCTCCGTTCTGGTGGACGTGACCCAGGACGACCTTGTCGCCGCGGAAGAATTGCGCGTCCGGCGCGCCGCCCGCGCGCTACGGCCCAAGGCCTGCACCATCAAGCCGCCGTCCGCCGCACCCGCGCTCGACGGTGAGTTGGCGTCCTGGCAGATGGACAAGGACAGTGTCGAGATTGCCGGCGGTGGTGGTGGCGTCGGCAAAGCCAAAGCCTTCTACGACGACAAGAATCTGTACGTGGCCTGGCAGGTGAAGGACAATTCCGCCATGCGCAATGCCGGCCAGGACGAACGCCTGATGTTCATCACCGGCGACGGTGTTGACCTGATGCTGCGCACCTCAGCAGCCAAGGACGACAAGCCGGTGGCCGGTGACCTGCGCTTGCTGCTCACCGTCAAGGGAGGCAAGCCCCTGGCTGTGCTATACCAACCCGTAGCCCCCGGTGCCGCCAAAGAGGAAGGCGGCGATCTCAGTTCACCCTGGCGTGTCGTTCACTTCGACCGCATCAAGGTTCTCGACATCCCGCTGGCCATGAAGCCCGTCTCCGGCGGTTATGCCGTTACGGCAGCGATCCCCCTGGCCACCCTTGGCCTCGATTCGCTCAAGGGCAAGGTCCTGCGCGGCGACTTCGGCATTCTCCTTTCCGACAGTGCCGGACAGGAATGCACCTCGCGCAACTACTGGAGCAACCAGGCCGCCAACAACACCAACGATGTGCCGGACGAAGCCATGCTGACCCCGGCGCTTTGGAGCGAACTGCGTTTCGAGTAATCCCCTGAAGATGCACCCACGACGGACGACAACGACAGGACTGGAACGGATGAGAATTGGAATGTCCATGCATACAACAAGAAGGCCTCTCGATGGCATCTCCCAAATGGTTTCCGCACTGCTTTTGTGGTGTTGCCTGGCGTGGGCAGCCGCGGCGGCGGGGCAGGCTCCCTCCGCCACATCGGACGGCATGTTCGATGGCGAAAAGTGCCTTGCGCAGCCCGGCGGCGTCCGGGCGGAACTGCGTCAGGTGGACGCTACGGTAGAGATCATCGACTGGTCCACGTCGCCGATGACCGACAAAGGGGCCGGAATATTTCTCCTGTCAATGAAGGAAACAGCCGCCTTGGGCAGCCTCGTGCTCTACGGGTCGGGCGAGGCCAGTTGCTTGGTGGGCGGCGTGTCCCGGCCGATGGACGGGGCCGGCGAAGCCGGGCGGAAACTTCGCGTCATGCCGTTCCCGGCCGCCGAGGCCGTCGAGGCCGTCGAGGCCGTGCAGATCGTTGCGCCGGCTCACCTGACGGTTGAGACGCTGACCCAGGGCCCGACGTATCAGGCGAAGGTGCCGTTCGTGACGTTCTTGCCCTTCCGGGCCGTCAACATTGCCTCCCGCGCGGCCGTGACAGTCAGCTCGGCCGACGAGCCGAGTCAGGGCTTCCAGCCGCAGCCGTGGCTCAATCGGCCGGAGACGCTAGTGGACGGTTTCATTGACGACCGATGGAACTTCTCCACCGCCAAGCGGGACGCGGACATCACGGTCGACCAGCCCGAGTGGGTCATGTTGAGCTGGCCCCGGCCGGAGACGTTCCGTGCGGTGATGGTTTTCCGCGGCAACGCCGAGAAGGGCCTCGGCCAAGGGGTTGTGGAGCAGCACGTCGGCGGTGGGGAGCCGCGGTTCGCTACGGGCGACGCCGACTGGAAGCCACTGGACGGGCGGTGGACGAAGGAGGGTAGGTTCCGATCGCAGGCCATGTTCATCCCGGCGGGGCCGGTAACGACGCGCGCCCTGCGGCTGCGTAGTACCGGCGGGGTCAGGCAGATCGGCCTTGGCGAGATCGTTGTGCTGTGCGACCTGGCCAGCGCGCCGGCGCCCGGTACGGACGAGGCGGCCGAGGGGTCGGTGGGCATCCCGTTCGAGATTCCCGCGCCGGGCAAGGTGACGGTTCAGGTCCGCGACGCAGCGGGGCACGTGGTGGCCAATCCTGTCACGGGCGTCGAGTTCCCTGCCGGGCGCAGCCTCGCCCGATGGGACCTGACGGACGTCGAGGGCAAGCCCGTCCTCCAGCCAGGCACGTACCGCTGGCACGGCCTGTACAATCCGGGGCTCGAGGTTGAATACAAATACACATACTTTCCCTACCCGCTGGCGAACGTAGCGTGGCAGACGCCCAGTCGCAAGGGCGGCTGGCTGGCCGACCACGAACCGCCGCGGACGATCGCGCGGGCCGGCGAGCACATGTGGCTCGGCGCGTTCGCCGAGGCGGGTGACTCCATCGTCGAGGTGGACGCCGACATGAACAAACTCTGGGGCATCGACCGGATCTGGGTGGCCATCCCGGCCGAGATCTGCACAGACGGCGACTCGTATTTCGGCTGGTGCGAGGGTGGGTGGATCGGCGACAACCAGGCGATCATCCAGATCGAGACCAACTCCAAGCGATCGCGGAAGGTCTTCCAGCGCGAGATGCCCAAGAAGAACGTCGCCCCGGACGCCATGCGCTCCGGCCCCATGAAACGCGGTGTGACGGGCTTCCAGGTCGTCGGCGGGCGGGCGTTCGTCAGCTTCGGCGCGCTGGACGTGGTGCAGGTGTTCGATGTCTCCAAGGGCCTGGCCGGGCCGTGGCGCGGGTTCGGTTGGGACGTCGCCTACAAGCAGTTCGACGATCAGAAGCCAGTCCTTCTCCAGGAGATCACGCTGCCCTCGCCCGGCCGGTTGAGAAAGTACGGGGCCGGCAAGCTGGTGACCACCAGCGGCAAGGACGTGGTGACGATCGACCTGGCCGACTACACCATCATGCCTTTGTTCAAGGACAAGCTCGTCAAGCCGCTGGGCCTCGGCGTAGATGCCCAAGGCAACGTGTACGTCGGCGACGGCGAGGGACACCAGGTCTTCGGCTACAGCCCCGTCGGCGAGCGGATCGCGACGCTCGGCGAGCCAGGGCGGCGAGAGGTCGGGCTGTTCGACGAGAACGACCTCCAGGACCCCTACGGCGTCGAGGTCGACATGCGCGGCCGCGTGTGGGTCATGGAGAACAGCGACTGGCCCAAGCGCGTCAGCGTCTGGGACCCGGCCACGGGCAAGTGTATCAAGAGCGTCTACGGCCCCGCGCAGTACGGCGGCGGCGGGTGCCTCGACCCGGCCGACGACACCCGGCTGTTCTACAAGGGCATGGAGTTTCGCCGCGACGCTGCGACCGGCAAGGTCACGCCCGTGAACCTTTATTACAGGCCGGAAAGCAAGGCGTTCGCCCGCTTCCCCGACAACGACTACCCCGAGTACGCCTTCCGCAGCCAGGGCAAGCTGTGGT
>CALMMH010000803.1 GCA_937868145.1 uncultured Phycisphaerales bacterium | reverse complement strand
GGCAGGGCGTTGCAGGACGGCTGTAAGACAAGGGTGGAACATGGCAAAAGAAATAGCAACCAAGATCAAATTGCAGGCCCCGGGCGGACAGGCGACGCCGGCGCCGCCCATCGGACCGGCCCTCGGTCAGCATGGAGTCAACATCGGTCAGTTCGTCTCGCAGTTCAACGAGAGGACGAAGGAATTCAAGGGCACGATCGTGCCCGTGGTCATCACCGTGTACTTCGACAAGAGCTTCACTTTTGAGGTGAAGAGCCCGCCGGCGGCCGTGCTGTTGAAGCAGGCGGCGGAGATCGACAAGGGCAGCGGCGTGCCGAACAAGGAGAAAGTCGGCAAAGTCACCGCCGAACAGGTCCGTAAGATCGCCGAAACGAAATTCAAGGACCTCAATGCGTACGACATTCCGGCGGCCGAGAAGATCATTCGCGGGACCGCGCGCAGCATGGGAATTGATGTTGTGGACTAAAGGACCCTCGTTCGCCGTCCGCGTCTTGGATGAAGTGAGATACCACGTATGAAAACGCAGAGCAAAAGATATAAGAAAGAGGCCGAGCAGGCTCCTGAGGAGCCGCTGAGCTTGGGCCAGGCTGTCGAGAAGATCAAGTCCTTCAAGTCCGTCAAGTTCGACCAGACGGTCGAATGCGTGCTGTGGCTGGGGATTGATCCCAAACAAACGGACCAGTTGGTGCGAGGCTCGCTGTCGCTGCCTCATGGCGTGGGCAAGCAGAAGAAGGTGATTGCCTTCTGCGACGACTCGATGGTGGAGGCCGCCAAGAAAGCCGGCGCGTCCGAAGCCGGGTCCGACGAGCTCATCAAGAAGGTGTCCGAGGGATGGATGGATTTCGACGTTGCGATCGCTTCGCCGAAGGTCATGGGCAAGGTCGGTAAGCTCGGTCGCGTCCTGGGTCCCCAGGGCAAGATGCCCTCGCCGAAGAACGGGACCGTCACGGACGACGTGATCACCGCGGTTTCCGAATTTCGCGCCGGCAAGATCGAGTTCCGCAACGACGCCGGCGGGAACGTGCACGCCGTGGTCGGCAAGCAGAGCTTCGACAAGCAGAAGCTGATCGACAACATCGAGGCCTTCGTCGCCCACATCAAGCGGGTCAAGCCCTCGGGAGCCAAAGGAACCTACATCAAGAAAGCCTGCCTGTCGGCAACGATGAGCCCGGGAATCCTGGTGAATGTCTGACCCCTACGGGCCGGCGTTCGCCCTCGCGGGCGTTGCGACAGCGCCATCCGCCCGAGGCGGATGTGGATTGAGAGAAGTCAACCAAGGGAGATACGATGAGCAAATACGTCAAACAACTGGTGCAGGCGCAGTTCGAGCAGAAGATCATGGGCCAAGACGTCCGTGATTTCATGGTGTTCAGCACCAAGGGGGTTGGGGGCGTAGACAATAACGTGATGCGAGGAGCGCTCAAGGAGAAAGGCATCCGGGTGCTCGTGGTCAAGAATTCCCTGTTCACCAGGGTGTTGCGCGATCACAAGATGGAAGGCGCCGCAAGCCTGTTCAGCGGACCGTGCACCATCGTCTACGGCGGCGACAGCATCGTCGACGTGGCCAAAGAGATGCGGACCTGGGTTAAAAAGGTCCCGGCCATGCAAGTCAAAGGCGCGTTCGTTGACGGCACGCTGTTCGACGGCAAGGGCGCCGAACTGCTGGCCACGATGCCGACGCGAGCGGAACTGCAGGCCCGAGTTGTGTCCTGCGTCCTGTCGCCTGGCGCTCGGATCGCCGGGGCGATCAAGGGCCCGGCCGGCGTCATCGCGGGTTGCATCAAGAGCATCATCGAGAAGGCTGAGAAGCAGGCGGCCTGATTCACAGGGCTGCTTCGACCACAACAAGTCATTGAACCTTAAACTGCCTCGACGGCTGTCCCGCAAGGGTCAAACGAGACGATGGAGTCCCGGCTACCGTCAGGCCTAGTTGATTTGGGAGTCTATTCAAATGGCAGACGAACAAGCGAAAACCTGGAGTGACCAGACCAAGCAGTTGGGCGACGGCATCGTGAAGCTGACGCTGATGCAAGCCAAGGAACTGGCGGATTACCTGAAAGAAGTGTACGGCATCGAGCCGGCGGCCGGCGGAGCCGTGATGATGGCGGGTCCCGCGGCGGCGGCAGCCCCGGCGGCGGCCGAAGAGAAGAGCAGCTTCAACGTGATCCTGACCGGTTTCGGCGCCAACAAGATCCAGGTCATCAAGGTCGTCCGCGAGCTGACGAGCCTGGGCCTCAAGGAAGCCAAAGAGCTGGTCGACGGCGTACCGAAGCCCTTGAAGGAAAACGTGAGCAAAGAAGACGCGGAAAGCGCCAAGAAGAAGTTGGAAGAAGCCGGCGCCACCGTGGAAATCAAGTGAACCTGACTTGTACCGTGTAAGTAACAATAGGGAATTGCGCTATCAACGCAGCTTCGGCGACGCGAGATTGACTACCAGTACCATAGGAGCCTTAGATGGTTGTGCCGACGTTTCGTAGTTTTGGCAAGATGCAGGATGCGGTGGAGATCCCCGATCTCGTAGCGGTCCAGAGAGTCAGCTACGACCGGTTCCTGCAAAAAGACGTTGCGCCCACAAAGAGGACGGATACGGGTCTCGAAGCTCTGTTCCGGGAAATCTTCCCCATCGAAAGTTACGATAAGAAGATGACCCTGGAGTACATCTGTTACGAGCTGGAGAAGCCGCATTATACGCCTCTCGAGTGCCGGCAACTGCGTTTGACTTACGCATATCCCTTGAAAATTCACTGTCGGCTGCGGTCGGAGAGTGGTTCGGACCTGGCGGAGCAGGCGATCTATCTGGGCGAAATGCCCGTGATGATCGGCGGCGGCGAGTTCATCGTCAATGGCGCCGTTCGCGTTATTGTCAGCCAGTTGCACCGAAGCCCCGGCGTCGACTTCCTGATCGAGAGCAAGGAAGGCGACCGCGTCCTCCACGGCGGCCGAATCATACCCGAGCGGGGAAGCTGGATCGAGATCGGCGTAACCCAGAAGGACATTCTGGTAGTCAAGATCGACCAGTCCAGCAAAATTCCCGCCACGGTGTTCCTGCGGGCCATCAGCGCCGACTACGGGAGCACCGAGGCCATTCTCAAGCTCTTCTACCCGGTCAAGAGCGTCCCGACGAACAAGCTGACGTCCACCATGTGGGCGGCCAGTCCGATCGTCGACACCACGACCGGCGAAATTATCGTCGATGTCGGCCACCAGATCGGCGAGAAGGTTGCGGTCATTCAGCAGAGCGACATCAAGAAAGTCGATGTCATCGAGGATGTCCGCGACACGATCGTCATGAATACGCTGGCCCAGGACGACTGCCCGGGACATGACCAGGCTCTGCTGAAGTTCTACATGCGTCTTCGGCCCGGCAACCCCCCGAATCAGGAGAAGGCCCAGGCGTTCTTCGCCGAGAAATTCTTCGATTCGAACCGGTATCGGCTCGGGAAGGTCGGACGGTTCCGGTTGAACCGCAAGTTCGGCCAGAATGTCGACGAGAACGAGATGACGCTCCGCGCCGAGGACTTCGTCAACACGATGAGGTACATGCTGGCGCTGCGCAACAACGAAGGCGAAGTGGACGACATCGACCACTTGGGAAACCGGCGTCTGAGGACAATCGACGAACTGGCGGCCGACGAGGTCCGCAAGGGGCTTTTGAAGCTGCGCCGCACCGCCCAGGAGCGGATGAGCATCAAACGCGATTCCGAGGAGCCGCCCCGCGTGGCGGACCTGATCAACTCCAAGAGCGTCGCCAGCAGCATCAACTTCTTCTTCGGCCGCGGCGAATTGAGCCAGGTTGTCGACCAAACCAACGCCTTAAGCCAATTGACGCACGAGCGGCGTTTGTCGGCCCTGGGACCGGGCGGTTTGAACCGAAGGCGCGCGGGCTTCGAAGTTCGCGACGTTCACATGAGCCACTACGGACGCATCTGCCCGATCGAGACGCCGGAAGGCACGAACATCGGCCTGATCTCGTCCTTGGCGATTTTCACCACCATCGATGAGTACGGCTTCCTGATGAGCCCGTACCGGACGGTCAAGAACGGCAAGCTCACCGGCGAGGTGGCCTACCTTCGCGCCGATGAGGAAATGCGGGCGATTTTCGCTCCGCCCAGCGTGGTGGATCCCAAGACCCAGAAGATCCGGGAAGATCTCGTGCTGGCCCGCAAAGCCGGCGAGCTGGCGTCGACGACGCGGGAAGAGGTCGAGTACATCGACATCTCGCCGCGACAGATTGTCGGCGTTTCGGCGTCCCTGATTCCGTTCCTGGATCATGACGACGCCAACCGAGCCCTGATGGGTTCGAACATGCAACGCCAGGCGGTGCCTCTGCTCAAGACGGAAGTCCCGCTGGTCGGCACCGGCATGGAAGAGGTCGTCGGCCGCAACTCGAGCATGGTCGTCAAGGCCGAGCATCCGGGCGTGGTCACGGAAGTGGACGCCACGCACATCGTGATCAACCACACGGACGACTATAAGTTCGACAAGTTCATGGGTCTCAACGAGCGGACGTGCTTGAACCAGAAGCCGATCGTCAAGCTCGGACAGAAGGTTCAGGCCGGTCAGGTGATCGCCGACGGCGGCGGCACTTCCGGCGGCATTCTGGCCCTCGGCAAGAACGTGCTGGCCGGCTTCGTGTCCTTCGACGGGTACAACTTCGAGGACGCGATCATCGTCAGCGAGCGTCTGGTGAAGAACGACAGCTTCACGAGCATCCATATCGACGAGTTTACCGCCGAGGTTCGCGAGACCCGGCTGGGCAAAGAGGAATTCACGCGGGACATCCCCAACGTCAGCGAGAAGGCGCTTCGCAATCTCGATGAGCAAGGGGTGGTTCGCGAGGGAACTCGGGTCTGCCCGGGCGATATCCTCGTGGGCAAAGTCGTGCCCAAGAGCAAAGTGGAATTGACTCCGGAAGAGAAGCTGCTGCACGCGATTTTCGGGCGGGCCGGCGAGGACGTGAAAAACGACTCGTTGGAGTTGCCCAGCGGCTATGAAGGCGTCGTGATCAAGACCGAGGTCTTCACGCGTCGCGGAGCCGGCGGCGAGGATCAGAAGAAGGTTCTGGCCGACGAGACCAAGCGGTACGAGACCGAGGCCAAGATCAAGGAATGCTCGATCTTCCGGCAGATGGTCAACGCGATTCACGAGAAGATCGAAGTCAACATCATCGACCCCAACACCAAACAGAAGGTCGGGGCCAGCGAAGATGACGACGTCATCTACGAGCAGATCGAGAATTTCGACATCAAATGGGTCAAGCCGGCGTCGGTCCGGGACGAGGTCCAGAAGACCGTCGACAAGTTCTGGGCGAAGATCACCGAGGCCGAGGAAGAGAAGAAGCGTCTGATCGAGCGGGCCAAACATGGGGATGAGCTCCCCAGCGGCGTGCTCCAGATGGCCAAGATCTACGTCGCGATCAAGCGGACGCTTTCGATCGGCGACAAGATGGCGGGCCGGCACGGCAACAAGGGCGTCATCGCCAAGATCATGCCCGAAGAGGACATGCCGTTCCTGGAGGACGGGACTCCGCTGGACATCCTGCTCAACCCGCTGGGCGTGCCGAGTCGTATGAACGTGGGCCAGATTCTCGAGACCCACCTCGGGTGGGTCGCCAGGGTGCTGGGTTTCCACGCGGTGACTCCGGTGTTTGACGGCGCCAGCGAGGACGATATCCAGGTGTTGACCGCGGAAGCGAACACGCGGATGACGACGCGCAGGGCCGAGCTGTACGAGCGGGGCGAGGCTCCGCCGGCGGACGAGTTGTTCTGCAACGTGCCCAAGACGCTCAAGACGCAGCTCTACGACGGCCGCACGGGTGAGCCGTTCGATCAGAGAGCCACAATCGGCTACATCTATATGCTGAAGCTGCATCACCTGGTGGATGACAAGATCCACGCTCGGGCGACCGGACCGTACAGTCTGATCACCCAGCAGCCCCTGGGGGGCAAGGCCCGAACCGGCGGGCAGCGTTTCGGCGAAATGGAAGTGTGGGCGCTCGAGGGGTACGGAGCCGCCTACACCCTCCAGGAAATGCTTACGGTCAAGAGCGACGACGTGGAGGGCCGAACGAAGATCTACGAGTCGATGGTCAAGGGCCAGAACACGCTGGAGGCCGGCACCCCGCTGTCCTTCGATGTGTTGTGCAACGAGATCCGCGGGCTGGGCCTGAACATCCAGCTCGAGAAGAAGCGTCTGGGACGCGCGGCTCTGTAGTCCGAGTTGTCGAGGTTTTGAGTTAGATAAGGGGCTTTTGATGTTAGGCAATATCTACGATCGAATTAATGATTACGGTTCGGTCAAGATCTCATTGGCCAGTCCGAACGACATTCGGAGCTGGTCCTTTGGGGAAGTTCGCAAGCCCGAGACGATCAATTACCGAACGTACCGGCCGGAAAAGGACGGTCTGTTTTGTGAGCGCATATTCGGACCGGAGCGCGACTGGGAATGCGCTTGCGGCAAGTATAAGGGGACGAAATTCAAGGGGATCATCTGCGACCGTTGCGGCGTGAAGGTTACGCACAGCCGCGTGCGGCGCAAGCGCATGGGCCACATCAATCTGGCGGCGCCCGTGCTGCACATCTGGTTCTTCAAGTCGATCCCCAATCGCCTCGGCACGATCCTCGGGATGAAGAGTTCGGACCTGGAGAAGATCATCTACTTCCAGGATTACGTCGTCACGGACGCCGGCGCCACCGGTCTGAAAACCGGACAGCTCTTCAGCGAGGAAGAATACCGCGATGCCATGACCAAGTATGGCAACTCGTTCAAGGCGTCCATGGGCGCCGAGGCAATCAAGACGCTGCTGGAAGCGATGGATCTCGATGTCCTGGGCGGCAATCTCCGCAAGGCCATCACCAAGACCAACAGCAAGCAGAAGATCCGGGATCTGACCAAGCGTCTCAAGACCATCAACGAGATCAAGACGAGCAACAACAAGGCGGAATGGATGGTCCTGGAAGCGGTTCCGGTGATTCCGCCGGACCTGCGGCCTCTGGTGCTCCTGGAGAGGGACAACTTCGCCACGAGCGATTTGAACGACCTCTACCGGCGCATCATCAACCGGAACAACCGTCTCAAGAAGCTGATCGACCTCAACGCGCCGGAAGTGATCATTCGCAACGAAAAGCGGATGCTCCAGCAGGCCGTCGATTCGCTGTTGGACAACGGCCGTTGCCGCAGGCCCGTGCTGGGCAGCAACAACCGGCCGCTGAAGTCCCTGACCGATATGATCAAGGGCAAGCAGGGCCGCTTCCGCGAGAACCTGCTGGGCAAACGCGTCGATTACTCGGCCCGTTCCGTGATCGTCGTGGGCCCGAATCTGAAGCTTTACCAGTGCGGACTTCCCAAGAAGATCGCGCTGGAACTCTATCAGCCTTTCATCATCCGCAACCTCAAGCAGCACGGGTACGCCGACACGATCAAGAGCGCCAAACGCATGATCGAGCGTCGCGACGACCAGGTCTGGGACATCCTCGAAGAGGTGATTCATCAGCATCCGGTCCTCCTGAACCGCGCCCCGACGCTGCACCGGATGGGCATCCAGGCGTTCGAACCGGTGCTGGTCGAAGGCAACGCCATCATGCTGCATCCGCTGGCCTGCAAAGGCTTCAACGCGGACTTCGACGGCGACCAGATGGCCGTGCATTTGCCGCTGAGCATCGAAGCCCAGGCGGAAACGCACGTGCTCATGATGACGACGAGCAACGTCTTCTCGCCGGCCAACGGCGCCCCGATGGTCGGTCCGTCCCAGGACATGGTGATGGGCAACTACTACCTGACCGTGGTGCTGGACGACCTCCGGCCGGTCGGCGCGCCGGCTCCGGCGAAACGCATTTTGCCCCTGTTCCGGGACGCCTATGAGGTCATGATGGCGCACGACTTGGGCAAGATCACGCTGCACGACAAGGTTCGCGTGCGGATTCCGCACATGATCGTGAAGGACAAGTCCAGCGAGAAGCGGTTCGACCCCAGCGACGGCAAGACCCTGCATGTGGTTGAGACCACGGCCGGTCGTCTCATCTTCAACGACATTCTGCCCAAGGGCATGCCGTACTATAACATGACGATGGCCCAGAAGAAGCTCAGCGTCGTGATCAGCGACTGCTTCACCTACGCCGGCAGCGCCGAGACTGTCGATTTGCTCGACCGCATCAAGGATCTGGGTTTCCGGTACGCCACCCTGGCGGGCCTGAGTTTCGGTCTGACCGATCTGAAGATTCCCGCGAAGAAAGCCGACATCATCGTCGACACCGAGAAGCGGGTCAGCAAGATTCGCAAGAACTACGAAGACGGCGTTCTGACCGAGCGAGAGCGGTACAACCAGGTGATCGACGCCTGGACCAATGCCCGCGTGGCCGTGACGAACGAAATGATTCGGGGTTTGAAAGAGGACACCAAGGAAGACGGTTCGCCGTATCTGAACCCCATCTACCTGATGTCGGACTCCGGGGCCCGCGGCAGCATCGATCAGATCCAGCAGCTCGCCGGAATGCGAGCCCTGATGGCCAAGCCCAGCGGCGAGATTATCGAAACGCCCATCAAGTCG
>CALMMH010000802.1 GCA_937868145.1 uncultured Phycisphaerales bacterium | reverse complement strand
CGTAAGGGTTTGTTTTTGCAAGCCTTATGCGGCTCCGTGTGGTGGTGGTCCGCCGCAAAACGTCGGTGGCGGATGGAGTTCTCAGGGTTCGGTCGCAGATTTTTTAGGACGACTTCGCTGGTTGAAAGCCGTGGGCTTGGGGTTCGCGGTCGATCGACAAGACATTTTGCATAGGGAGTCCCCAGGGGTATGAACCCGGAACATCCGCTCGACGCACATCAGGTGACGGACAAAGAGCCGCAGCTGAACAAGTACTTCAGGGCCGCCATCAAAGTCATGGCCAACGACATCCACCTGAAGGTGGGCCAGCCTCCCCGGCTGCGAATCTTCGGCGAATTGAAGAACACCACCGGCGAGATCCTCACCGCCGAACGGATGCAGGAACTTGTCTTCGAGATCATGAGCCCCGCCCAGAAAGAGGCCTTCCTGGCCAACGGAACGCTGGATTTCGCCCATGAAGTCGGTCGGGAGCATCGGTTCCGGCTCAACGTGTTCCGCCAGCGCGGCGTGATCAGTCTCGTGGGCCGGCGGGTCAGCGCCCACGTGCCGTCGTTCGAGAGCCTGCACCTGCCGCCGGTCCTGTCCAAGATCGCCGAGTCCCGCCAGGGACTGGTGATGGTCGTCGGCGCCACCGGTTGCGGCAAGACGACGACGATCGCCGCGATGCTCGATTACATCACCAAGACGCGGTCGTGCCACATCGTGACCATCGAGGACCCCATCGAGTACCTGTACAACGACAACAAGGCCATCGTCTCTCAACGAGAGATCGGGATCGACGTGCCGAACTTCGAGGACGCATTGACCTATCTGATGCGACAGGACCCGGACGTGGTCTTCGTCGGCGAGATGCGCGACGCCAAGACCGTGACGGCCGGCATGCGAGCCGCGGAGACCGGGCACATGGTGATGGGGACGATGCACTCGTCCAACGCCTCCCAGGCGGTTCACCGACTGCTGGACCTGTTTCCCACCAACGAGCGGGAACTGATCCGCCAGGCGCTGGCGACCTCCATCCGAGCCATCGTCAGCCAGGTTCTGCTGCCGTCGGTTCGGGAGGGAACCGACCGCGTCCCGGCGGTGGAGGTTCTGTTGGCCACGCCGCCCGTCCGCAAACTGATCAGCGAGGGACGAGAGGCCGATCTGCCGAGCGTGATTCGCGCCTCGCAGCGAGAAGGCATGCAAGACCTCACGGAAAATCTGTGCCGGTTGGTGCAGGAAGGCTGGATCGATCCGAAGGACGCGTACAAGTTCGCACCGAACGTCGAAGAACTGAAGATGGCCCTCAAAGGCATCCGGGCAACCGCCGAGGGCATTCTCTAAATGTTTGGCAAAGTGGAGTTCTGAATGACAGGGTCGCTGCTGATGGCCGTCGAATACGGCGGTTATATCTCGATCGTAAAACTGGTTCTGTTCCTGGCTTGCTATTTCCCCTGGCTCCTGCTGCTGAACTGGGCGCACCGGGACGCCAAGGCGCTGGGGACCAACGTCTCCCTGTGGATCGGCGTCCTCCTGGGCGCAGGCGCCCTGGGCATCCTGATCTGGTGGCTGATTCCCGTGTTCATCGTCGGCATTCTGGCCTTCGCCGTGTGCGTCGGCGGCGCCGCCTTGGCCTACGTCAAGCATCGCAACTCCCGCGTGCTGGACTTCGACAAGATCCTGACGATCGACCACATCAAGAGCCTGATCAGCAAGTCGGACAAACTCGAGGCGATGCAGAACTTCGTCTTCATCACGGCCAACAACAACGAGGTCCCGTCGCCCGAGCCCCGCACTCCCACCTTCTTCGGCTATCGCACGGGCTATGACATGCTCACCGACGCCGCCTGGCGACGGACCAGCACGATCAGTTTCTCGCCCAAGGGCGACACCTACGAGGTGGTCTACAATATCGACGGAGCCGCGACAAGACAACCGTCGCTTCCGCGGGAACAGATGGAGTACTTCATCCATTTCCTCAAGGAGGTCTCCGGTCTCGACACCAAGGAAAAACGCAAACCCCAGAAGGGCAAGTTCCGGACCCGCCAGGTCAAGGTCATTACGGAATGGGAAGTGCAGACCGCCGGTTCGACCGCCGGCGAACAGGTCCGGCTCAAACGCATCACGAAGGAAAGCGCCATGCGGATCACCGATCTGGGGATGACCCCGGAACAGATCGAGCCGCTGGAGAAACTCAGACAGAACCGGCTGGGGCTGTTCCTCGTCACCGGCCCCAAGAAGAGCGGCGTCACCACGACGATGTACGCGATGATCCGCAATCACGATGCGTTCCTGAACAACATCAACACGATCGAAAAGCAGCCGTCGGGGCAGTTGCTCAACGTGACCCAGACGACCTTCTCCCTGACGGACACCGGGACCTCGACCTACGCCAAGAAGCTCCAGTCGATCGTCCGCATGGGTCCGGACGTCGTCGGCGTCGGCGAATGCGAAGACCCTGAGACGGCCAAGATCGCCAGCGCCGCCGCCAAGGACGGCAAGATCGTCTACGTCGTCATGGAGGCCGACAGCGTGCTCCAGGCGATGGCCCGATGGCTCAAGCTGGTCGGGGACCGCAAGCTCGTGGCCGAGACCCTCGCCGGCATCAGCAATCAGCGGATGTTCCGCAAACTGTGCGACACCTGCAAACAGGGGTACGCTCCGAACAAGGAACTGCTCAAGAAGTTCAACCTGCCGGCGGACAAGGCCAAAGTCCTGTACCGACCCGGCAAAGAAGTGTTCGACAAGCGGGGCAAGCCCTCCATGTGCGAAACCTGCCAGGGGACCGGCTTCATCGGCCGCACCGGCGTGTTCGAGATGATCGCCCTCGACGACGAACTGAGGAAGGCCGTCAAGACCGTCGTGCAATTGCCCGAGCTCGGCGTGCAGTTCCGCAAGGCCAAGATGCTCTACCTTCAGGAGCAGGCGCTCCGCAAGGTCATCTCGGGCACTACGGCCATCAATGAGATGCTTCGCGTGCTGGCCCCCGCAAAGAAGGAAGGCGCCCCGGCGTCCCAGTGATCGGGGAGCGACGATCAGAACCGGACTTCTGAAAAATGGTCATTCGGCCTACAGGATAGATCGGAGAACGTGTCATGGTCAGTATAGTGATGCTCGTCATTATGGCGGGATGTGCGGTATACCTGTTCCTCAAGGGCACCCTGGCCCTGGGGATCGCGATGATCTTCAACGCCTTGATCGGCGCGTTCGTCGCCTTCGGGTTCCATGAAATGTTGGCCACCTACCTGGTGAAGTACTCGCCAGGCATCGCTCTGTGGGCTCCCATGATCTGCTTCCTGCTGCTGTTCGTCCTGGTGTTCGCGATTCTCCAGGCCGCGGCGATGCAGATCGGCAAGGAGAAGATCGATTTCGGCAAGCTGCCCGAGCAGATCGGCCGGCCCGCCGCAGGCGTCCTCCTCGGCTACATCGTCACCGGCTGTCTGCTCGTCGCTCTGGCCATGGCCCCCCTGCCCAGCCAGTATCCGTACGCCCGGTTCGAAGGCAACAATCCCAACCCGTCGAGTCCTAACAAGGCTTTGCTGAGCCCCGACGGCTTCGTGACCGGCCTGTTCAACACCGTCAGCGCCGGCAGCTTCAGCCCGATCGGCGAGCCCAAGAGCTTCGCCATCCTACACGCAGGGTTCATCGACCAACTCCATCTGAATCGCCGGGGCAAGGACGTTTCCCTGAAGACCGACACCCAGGCCATCGACGTGCCCGGCAAAGACGGCGTCTGGGAAGCGCCGGAGAACCTGCGGGATTCCGAGAACAAACCGGTCGCATCCCAGCCGGGCAAGAACCTGATGCTCGTCCGCATGGAAATCCGCAAGAGCGCGTTGAAGGACGCCGCCAAATTCACGCTCTCGCAGGTGCGCCTGGTCTGCGGTCCCAAAACCACGGCAGGACCGTTGGCCGGCAAAGGCGAGGCGGTGTATCCCATCGGATACATCGGTAATGGCGGCCGGCTGGAAACCAAATCGCTCGGCGAGGTCATCAGCATCGATCCCAAGACCGCCGGCGACAAGGTGGCAATGGATCTGGCCTTCCACGTGCCGGCGACCCTGACGCCGGTGCTGATCGAGTTCAAGAGGAACAACGTGCTGAAGGTGTCGTCGCCGGCCGAGGCCGAAGACGCCCCGCAGCCCGTTCCCTTCGGCTCCCCTGCCCCGCAGCCGAAGCCCCAGGCCGAAGAGCAGTCTGAGGAGCCTCGGGCCCAGCAGCCGGCCGAAAACGGTCAAGATTCCCCCGCCCCGAACCGACAGAAACGAGGCCGGGGCCTCAGCGACATCAGCCGCAGCGTCACCGGCGACGTCGGCGAAGAGAACTGA